>SVSN01000046.1 GCA_015064285.1 Oscillospiraceae bacterium
ATAGCCAATAATTTTCTTTGCCATAACAATATTCCTCCCATGTGGTTTATGACGGGAGACTTAAAAAATTTTTCTCCCTCCCACGGATATGACAGCGTTGGTTCGGGAAGTGCTGTCTCTCCCTCTTTGGACTTACCTTTGTAAGTCAGACCGTTCAGAATTCGGCAGTCGCTTTCTTGATGAATTTCCGTTCCAGTTCCACGGGCATGTCCTTGCCGACAGTGGAAATGATGACGGTAACTTCCTCACCGTCTGCGGAAATTTCAGCCAGCCGTCCGCTGTATCCACGGAACAGACCATCGATGATTTCCACCATATCGCCGATTTCCACGGTGCTTGCGGTGGTCACAACGGGTTCGTCCAAGATAATTGCGGCAACTTCTTCTTCGGTCAGGGGCACCGGCTTGGATCCGGGTCCCACAAATCCGGTCACACCGCGGATGTTCCGCACGATGTGCCAGGTTTCGTCGGTCATTACCATCTTGATGAGAACATAGGAGGGGAAAATCTTGCTTTCCACTTCTTTTTCCCGGCCGCCGTCAGATTCCACAACCGTTTCCGTAGGGATCCGGATGTCGGTAATCATTTCCTGCATACCGCGGTTCTCAACGATCTTTTCCAGGTTGGTTTTTACTTTGTTTTCGTAGCCGGAGTAGGTATGGGCAACATACCAACGCAGGCCAACATTCATTTCATTAAAATCGCTCATAGCAGCTCCTTCTCGCCATTGCGGATTCCCATTTCCGAGTCACTGACCCGCCGGAATCCTCAGATGAGACGGCTCAGCCCTACGATTGCAGCAGAGAAACCATAGTCCAGAAGACCAATTACGATGCTGCAGATAACCACGCACACGATAACAACGATGCTGTTGTAGCGTACGGATTTGAAACTTGCCCAAGAAATTTTCTTGGCTTCTGCGCGGAGCGACTTGAACCATGCGCTCAGACGCTTCCAGATGGAAGGCTTCTTTTCCTTTGCAGGTTTTTCAGCTTTCCCGTTCTGTTCCGCTTCCAGAGCCTTCTTTTCGTTTTCAGCCATTGTCTTCGCTCCTTAACAATTACTTGGTTTCGCGATGAAGAGTATGCTTACGGCAGAAGCGGCAGTACTTGTTCAGCTCCAGTCTGTCGGGGTCATTTTTCTTATTCTTCTTTGTGTCATAATTGCGCTGTTTGCATTCGCTGCAAGCAAGAGTAATTTTCACTCTCATGTGTTCGGCACCTCCTGTAGAATTTGGGATTTTCTCCCTGTAGGTCTTCCCGTTTCCGAAGAAGCGGCAAGCCTTTGTTGTACCTCCCTCTGCAGAAGCCACACCGGCAAGCCGGCTTTCAAAAACCATACGGCAGCATGATGACCGCCATGCGACCGCACAAAAAAAGAGCCCTCTGCGTGAGGTGACATTATTATAACACTTTTCCGCAGAATTGTCAATGATTTCACACATTTTCCTTCCATGTCAAATATAATAAAGATTCGCTTGCGTAAAAGGGACTGCTTGTTACTTTTTATAGGCCTCCGTCTTATGGCCGAACAGTGAGAGATTTCCAGAAGATTCCCGATACCCTGTTCCCGTCAGAACACACAAGAACGCACAAAAAAACTTCCGAGAATCGGAGATTTTTTTCATTTTTTTGTATTTACAAACAGGTGAACACATGCTATAATATCTATTAGCAGTGCCCATGCCACGGCAGGCGGATATCGGCTCAGGAAAGGCCAGACGGTTCGGTATATCGGCCGTTCAGCTTCTCCATACGGGCGACTTCACCCACCGTCCGCTGAGACATAGGATACTGAAATTTATTTATTAAAAAGGTGAAAACTATGATTACCAAGGAACAGAAGCAGGCTATTATCGAAGAATACAAGGTACACGAAGGCGACACCGGTTCCCCCGAAGTGCAGATCGCTATCCTGTCCTTCCGTATCAACGCTCTGACCGAACACCTGAAGGCCAACAAGAAGGACCACCACTCCCGTCGCGGTCTGAACAAGATGGTTGGTCACAGACGTAACCTGCTGGGCTACCTGCAGAAGAACGACATCGAACGGTATCGTGCTATCGTAGCCAAGCTGGGTCTGAGAAGATAACTCCAGTCTGTCCGGTACTGCTTCAGGCACTTCGGTGCTGAGCAGTCCTTGGCGGGTATTTCGGCGTCCGGGCAACGCACGTTCCCTGTGTCCCGGGATGCCCGCTTTCCCTTTTCGGGAATCCAATCGTCCGTCCACCCTCGCAGACAGGATCGCCCTCCGCACCGGATTAGCAATTAAACAAGCGCCTGATCTGCCGGCTTCCTCCCCCCAACTGCAGTCCCCCCTGCAGTGCAGTCTCCCCCAGACTGTGTAAAGACCGTTCTCCTCCAATTATGGTCTTTGGCCGGTATCTCCTCCTTGATCAGACGCTTGTCTAAATGCTGAGCCTGCGTGGCCGGTTTTCCTGTCTGCCTCGTTTTGTCAAAAAGAAAAATCAAAAGAAAGGCAGAATACTATCATGTTTGAGAACTACAGAACTTTCCAATATGAATTCGCCGGCCGCCCCCTGATCGTGGAAGCCGGTAAAATGGCAGGCCTTGCCAATGGTTCCGTCCTGGTTCGCTACGGCGACACCGCCATCCTGTGCTGCGCCACCGCTTCCGAAAGACCCCGCGACGGCATCGACTTCCTGCCCCTGTCCATCGACTTTGAAGAAAGACTGTACGCTGTAGGCCGTATTCCCGGTTCCTATCTGAAGAGAGAAGGCAGACCTTCCGAAAAGGCTATCCTGACCGCACGTGTGATCGACCGCCCCGTTCGTCCCCTGTTCCCCAAGGATCTGCGGAACGACGTAGCTATCTCCCTGCTGGTTACCGCTGTTGACCATGACTGCTCCCCCGAAATCGCCGGTATGGTAGGTGCCTCCATCGCTCTGGCCATCTCCGATATTCCGTGGAACGGCCCCATCGGCGGCGTATTTGTAGGTCTGACCGAAGAAGAAGGCTTCATCATCAACCCCACTGCCGAACAGAGAGAACGCAGCTCCCTGGAACTGACCGTTGCCGGTACCGAAAAGAAGGTCGTTATGATCGAAGCCGGTGCCAAGGAAATCTCCGATGAGCAGATGTACGATGCTATCATGCTGGCACACGAAGAAATCAAGAAGCTGGTTGCCTTCATCAACTCCATCGTTGCTGAAATCGGTAAGGAAAAGTTTGCTTATCCTTCCTGCGAAATCGACCACGACCTGTACGACGCCGTTGACGCTTTCTGTCACGAAGACGTAAAGGTTGCTCTGGATACCGATGACAAGAACATCCGTGACGCCCGCATGGCTCCCATCACCACCGCTGTTTACGAAAAGTTCGGCGAAGGCGACGAAGCCAAGTGCAAGGTTCTGGACGAAGTTCTGTACAAGATCCAGAAGCAGATCGTTCGCCGCTGGCTGCTGGACGAACAGAAGCGTGTTGACGGCCGCCGTATGGACCAGATCCGTCCTCTGGCTGCTGAAGTACACCTGTTCAACCGTGACCATGGTTCCGGTATGTTCACCAGAGGTCAGACTCAGGTTATGACCATCGCTACTCTCGGTTCCATCGCCGACGTTCAGATGCTGGACGGTATCAGCGAAGAAGAAACCAAGCGGTATATGCACCACTACAATATGCCCGGTTATTCCACCGGTGAAGCAAAGCCCTCCAGAAGCCCCGGACGCCGTGAAATCGGTCATGGCGCGCTGGCAGAACGTTCTCTGATTCCCGTACTGCCCTCCGTGGAAGAATTCCCCTACGCCATCCGCTGCGTATCCGAAGTTATCTCTTCCAACGGTTCCACCTCTCAGGCTTCCGTATGCGGTTCTACCCTGGCTCTGATGGACGCCGGCGTGCCGATCAAGGCTCCCGTTGCCGGTATCTCCTGTGGTCTGATCACCGAAGGCGAACGCTGGATGACCATGATTGACATTCAGGGTCTGGAAGACTTCTACGGCGACATGGACTTTAAGGTTGCCGGTACCCACAAGGGTATCACCTCCATCCAGATGGACCTGAAGATCGACGGTCTGACCCCCGAAATCATCAAGGAAGCTCTGGCTGTAACCCACAGAGGTCGTGACTATATCATCGACGAAGTAATCCTGAAGGCTATTCCCGCTCCCAGACCGGAAGTTTCCGAATTCGCTCCCAAGATGACTTCCATGAAGATTCCGGTTGAAAAGATCGGTGATGTTATCGGTCCCAAGGGTAAGATCATTCAGCAGATCCAGGCTGACAATGCTGTTAAGATCGACATCGAAGACGACGGTTCCGTATTCATTTCCGGTATCGTTCAGGCCGGTGTGGACAAGGCAAGAGAAATCATTGCCGGTATCATCTTTGAACCCGAAGTTGGCTGCATCTACGAAGGTACTGTTACCCGCGTAATCCCGATCGGCGCATTCGTGGAATTCGCTCCCGGCAAGGAAGGCATGGTACACATCTCCAAGCTGGACACCAAGCGGACCGAAAAGGTAGAAGACGTTTGCAACGTTGGCGATACCATCCGCGTGAAGTTCCTGGGCACCGATGAAAAGGGCAGATTCAACCTGTCCCGGAAGGATGCCATGGCTGAATAAGCTGTAAAACAAATGAAAACGGTGTGGTTCCGGCTGCACCGTTTTTTGTTTTCCTCCATTTTCAGGAAAAATTAATAGAAACGTTATTGAATTATGCATCTGTATATTTTATAATGAAAGGTACAGACTATTCAGGAAGCAGGAGTGCTTTTCATGGCCGACGAAAAACAAAACAGCCAGGATTTTGAAGACGATCTTCTGGCAGATTTTCATATAGCACAGGCAAAAAAATCCGCCCCTCTGGCAGCTGCCCAGACACCGTCCCAATCGTCCGACAGCGGCGGCACAGATGTAAAAACAGATTCCGACAAAACCCCGCCACCCAGAAAACCCAGACCGGTACAGCGTCCTGCAGCCGACATGCCGCGGAAACCGGACGGAACCCCTTACAGCATAGCCGAGCTGCGCCAGAATCAGGCCTCCCGCCAGACCGGACGGGATCGTATGACACCCTACGGTGAACTGCCGCAGGCCCGCCCGCTGCCGCCCCGGCAGGATCCCCGCCGTCAGTCCGAACGGACAAGACAGCAAAGCGCTTATGACGCTGCATACTACCAACAGAACCCGGGACAGAAAAAGCCTGTATACCGTCACCGTAAAATGAACAAACCAAACGGTGCACTGGTGCTGTTCGCCGTGCTGGTGCTGCTGGTTGGCGGAATTTCCATCGGCCAGATCGTCAGAAACCGCAGCGCTGCCGGGGAGGAAAATAATCTTCCCGCTGTAGGTCAGACAGATATCCTTACCGGAGAAGATACTGCTGCAGCGGAAACCAATGAGCCGGAACCGGAAGAGCTGGTACTTTGGAACACCACACAGATTGACAACAGCCTGCTGGATGACGGTTCTCTGATTCTGGTCAATTATCAGTATCCGTACGCCGATGCGGACACCATTCCCGTCAAGGATGTATACGGCAACAAAAATCAATATTATCAGGTTTCCAGTACCAGCATCACGCTGACAGGGGTCGCTCTTGATGCCATGAATACCATGACAGAAGCGTTCCACACCGAAACCGGCAGTGACGATATGATTATTGTCAGCGGCTACCGGAATGTTCAGTCCCAGAGAGATATCTACAATGACCGTGTGGCGACACAGGGAGAAGAAATGGCAGCCCTGTACGTGGCAACTCCCGGCTACAGTGAACATCATACAGGCCTGGCTATGGACCTTTCCTTCTACACGGACGAGGGGAAGTCGGTTTCCATCGAGGAATACGAACACGGCCTCTGGATCAATGAAAACTGTGCCAAGTATGGTTTTGTTCTCCGCTATCCTTCCGACAAGGTGGGTATCACCAAAATCGGTTACGAATTCTGGCATTACCGGTATGTGGGTCTGCCTCATGCCACCATCATGTCGGAAAAGCTGCTCTGTCTGGAAGAGTATATCGAATATATCAAGCAGTACACCACCGATACCAAGCTTCTGTGGATCCAGCCAGGCGGTCTGATGGCGGATGTTTCTGCCACTGCCCTGCCCATCGAAGGTACACTGGTGTATTATGTCCCCGCTTCTGAAGGAGAAACCACCGATGTACGGATTCCCCGCGGGAATATCTTCCAGAATACGGAAATCTCCGGTAACAACGTGGACGGATTCATTGTAACCGTACACATCGGCAGCTAAAAACAGAACACGTGAAAAACAAGTTACTTTCCAATAATTATTTTCTGATTTCATCAAAACAGTTCAGAGGCTTCATACAGCCATCACATTGGGACCGTATACTATAGACACAAAAAAGAAAGACGGTACCCAATTTACGGCTCCCCCTTTCAGGAAAGGAACAGATGATTATGAAACTGTATGACGAAAACAATGAAATGCCTTCTGTAAACGAACCGGAACAGAACGAAAATACCCCCTCTGAAAACAAAGAGGTTTCCCAGACACCTGCCGTGCAGCCTGTCGATAAACCTGCGGTACAGAATACAGCTGCTGCACAGAACACCGAACAGCCTGCCCGTCCTGCCGAAGCGGATTCCGCACAGGCTCCCCGTTCCGATGCCCAGCAGACTCCCCCCACCGGCAGCTACTCCTACACCCGTGAAAATATTCCGGAAAACACCTACCGACCGGATCCTGCCAGAAACGGCAGTCCTTATGGACAGGATCAGAACGGCTACAGTCAGCCGAATCCAAACGGCAACAATCCTTACGGAAATCCGAATGGACAGTATGCCGGACAGAACCAGAATCCCCAGTACGGCAATCCACAGCCCCGGCAGAATTCTTACGGTTATCCCCCCTACAACAATCCGTATGACAGACAGCCTCATCAGAATCCCGGCTACGGTCAGCCCTATGGCTCCTACAACCAGCAGAACAACGGTTACAACCCCATGCAGGACGGTGACCGGATCTCCTATACCCCTGAGAAGAAAAAGGTTAAAAAAGCCAAAAAAGGAAACGGCAAAAAAGCTGCTGTGGCGGTTGCCTGCTGCTGCGGTCTGCTGCTTTCCACAGGCTTCGGTTTCCTGGGTGCCGTAATCGCCAACCGGATGTTCCCAACCGCCGGTGAAGAACTGGTGGTGGATACCGAAGGCAACGTAGTGAACACTGCGCCTATGAACACCGCGGTCTTCTACAAGAGTGTGGAAAATCTTTCCACTTCCACAGCGGAAAACGGGGGCGATCTGACCCTGGCACAGGTTTCCGCACTGGTAGGCGACACCGTTGTGGAAATTACCACCGAATTTGTGAATACCTCCAGCTGGTTCCAGTATGTCTCCACCGGGGCAGGTTCCGGCGTGATTCTGTCCACGGACGGTTATGTAATCACCAACAACCATGTCATCTGCGGTGACGACGGCGTGACCCCTGCCGATACCATCACCGTCCGGCTGACAAATGGTGAAGAATACAAAGCCGAGCTGATCGGCACCGATGCGGACTCCGACATCGCCATTCTGAAGATCGAAGCGGAAAATCTCTCCCCTGCCGTATGCGGCAACAGCGACAAACTGGTGGTGGGCGAAGCCGTCCTGGCTGTAGGTAATCCTCTTGGCGAACTGGGCGGTACCCAGACAGAAGGGATCATCAGTGCTCTCGACCGTGAAATCGATGTAAACGGCACCACCATGACCCTGCTGCAGACCAGTGCGGCCGTAAACCCCGGCAACTCCGGCGGTGCGCTGTTCAATATGCGCGGTGAGCTGATCGGCGTGGTCAACGCCAAGTCTTCCGGCACCGGTATTGAAGGTCTGGGCTTTGCAATCCCGATCAACGATGCACTGAACGTGTCCGAACAGCTGATGGAATACGGCTATGTCCGTGGTAAGGTACACATCGGCGTAGGTTTCTATGAATGTACCGATGCACTGGAAGCCCGTTACTACGGCCTGCCCGGCTATGGAATCTATGTTACCAACCTGACCGAAGGCTACAACGATAACGTTCTGAAGATACGCGACCGTGTGATCTCCATTGACGGCAAGGAAATCAGCACATTCAGTGACATTTCCACCATCGTCAAGAGCCATTCCGTAGGGGATGTTCTGAAGTTCCAGATTTCCCGTGACGGTCAGCTTATGGAAGTGGATGTAACCTGCTACGAAAAGGTTCCTGCCGGCTTCGGCGAAGTACAGTTTGAAGAAAACTAAGCATTCTGACAGGGGTTGACTGCCAAAGGTCATCCCCTGCTCTTTTTTGAAAAACGGAGAAAAAATCATGTACAACATCTTAGTGGTAGACGATGAAGAAATGATCCGGCGTCTCATCGCCAAATATGCCTCTTTTGAAGGACACACCATTACAGAAGCCGGTGACGGTATGGAAGCGGTCAGACTGTGCCGGGAAAACCGGTACGACATTCTGATCATCGATATCATGATGCCGGAGCTGGACGGTTTTTCCGCCTGCCGTCAGATCCGTAAATTTTCCGATATTCCCATCATCATGCTCAGCGCCAGAGGAGAAGAATACGATAGAATCAACGGATTCGAAATCGGTATCGACGACTATGTGGTCAAGCCTTTCTCCCCCAGAGAACTGATGCTGCGGATCGATGCCATCATGAAGCGGACTGCCGCCCGAAAAAATACAACTGCCGGCGGGTACGATGTCAATGAGGTGATTTCTCTGGCCGGCGGCGGTCTCAAGGCGGATCTGACGGCACGGATTGTCTACATCGACGGTGTCCGTGCAGACATGACGCCCAAGGAATACGACCTGTTCTTTTATATGTTGAAGAACAAAAACATTGCGCTCACCAGAGAAAAGCTGATCTGTGAGGTATGGGGCTACGATTATTTCGGCGACGACCGGACGCTGGATACCCACATCAAGCTCCTGCGCAAATCCCTTGGAAAGTATGCCGGCTATATTGTGACGCTGAGAGGGGTCGGGTATCGTTTTGATGTGGAAGAATAAATGGGAAGAACTGCGGGAAAAGCGGCCTTCCTTTGGTATGCGCACCCGGCTGATCTGGGCTTTTGCCCTGTTCACGCTGGCAGCCATCGGCATTCTCTGGGCGCTGCAGACCTTCTTCATGGACGATCTGTACGAAGCGGTCAAATACAGCGAGCTGGACCGCTGTGCTGCCCGGCTGGAAAAATCCCTGGGGACAGATACACTTGAGGACGATGCGTTTGATCTGACCCAGCAGTACAATATCTGTCTGTCGGTATACCAGATCCAGAACGGCTACGGCAAGCCGATAACGGAGCAGCACGCCCGGATGTTCTGTCTGCTGCCTATGGTTTCTACCCCTGCCCTGCTGCAGACACTGTATCAGGAAGCCACAGAAGACGGCGCCTACACGGAGGAGATTTCCATTGACTCCCTGTTTCCGGAGCAGCAGAATCCGTCAGGTGACCGCCCTCGTCCGGATCCTGAGCAGAATGACCGTACCCGCAGCATCATGCATGTGCAGCTGTATGATACCGACAGAGGACAGTTCATGGCACTGTTTGCCACGGAACTGATGCCGCTTAGCGCCACGGTCAATACCCTACAGCTGCAGATGATCGTGCTGACTGTGCTGCTGGCGATTCTGGCCGTGGTACTGTCCGCCGTGATTTCCACCCGGTACACCCGCCCGCTGACAGAGATGTGTGCGGAAGCCGGGAAGCTGTCCATGGGAAACTACAATGTCAACTTTGACGGAGGCAACTGCAGAGAAACGGAGCAGCTTTCCACCGCTCTGAACCGGGCAGCCTATGAGCTTTCCCAGCTTGATAAAATGCAGAAAGACCTGATCGCCAACATTTCCCACGACCTGCGTACACCGCTGACCATGATCGCCGGATACAGCGAAGTGATCCGGGATCTGCCCGGAGAAGCCACACCGGAGAATATGCAGGTGATCATTGACGAAACCCACCGGCTGACCACCCTGGTGAACGATATGCTGGAGGTTTCCCGGTACCAGAGCGGCAACCAGATCCTCCATCCGACAAGGTTCAACCTCACAGAATCGGTACGCCAGACCCTGAACCGCTACAGCAAACTGCGGGAACAGGACGGATACACCATACAGCTGGAAGCGGACCGCGATATCTGGGTGGATGCGGACGAAACCCGGATCCTGCAGGTACTGTATAATCTGGTGGGCAACGCTGTCAACTACACCGGCGAGGATAAAACCGTGATCGTTCGTCAGGTACTGGAGAATGACGAAGTGATTCTGTCCGTCATTGACACCGGCGCGGGCATCCCGCAGGATCAGCTTCCGCTGGTGTGGGAACGGTACTATAAAGTCCACGATTTCCACAAGCGTGCCAATATGGGCACGGGACTGGGGCTGTCTATTGTGAAAAACATTCTCGTTCTCCATGGCGCCCGGTTTGGTGTACAGAGTCAGGTAGGTAAAGGAAGCCGCTTCTGGTTCGCCCTATCCGCTGTTCCGCCACAGGCTCCGGAGATACCGGAAAACCAAGCAGAATAAGCAAATCCCGGTTGAGGCACTGTGTCTCACACCGGGATTTTTTCTGTTTATTTTCTTTTGTGTCTGCCCGAGAATCCTGTCACTCGATTCCCCCATTCCCCCGTCATAACTGTCCTGGATTCCTCATAGAATTTATCAAATCAAAATCCAAGACAACGGAAAGGACGCCAACATGGTAAACACCCATCAGTATCTCCCGGAAGGGGCACTCACCCAGCCATTTCTGATCCCCTGTACCGATACAGCCGAAGCCATTGCCGAAAACCGTTCTCTCACCGGTTCTCTCCGGGGACTGGAAAATGCCTGCAGCCAGGGGAAAATCATTGAGGGTACGGCAGTTCTGTGTGACTGTCAGAACATGAGCCTCACTGTGGATTTCGGCAGCGGTATCCGGGGCAGGATGGAACGGGAGGAAGTCTGCTATCAGCCAGACGGCGCACCCGTCAAAGATATCGCCATCATCACCCGTGTGGGAAAACCGGTGCAGTGCCGGGTTCTCGGCTTTGCCAGAGGAGAAAACGGGGAGATTTTTGCCCGCCTCTCCCGCAAAGAAGCGCAGAAGGAATGTTTCCGACGGTATCTGACCTGTCTGCTGCCCGGTGATATCATCCCTGCCCGTGTCACCCATATGGAACCTTTCGGCGCTTTCATGGACATTGGCTGCGGTATGATTTCGCTGGCTACGGTGGACTGTCTTTCCGTCTCACGTATCGCCCATCCCAGAGACCGTTTCTATCCCGGAGAGTGCATTCTGGCTGTGGTGAAACAGAACGATCCCGTCACAGGCCGTATCTACATGAGTACCCGCGAACTGTTCGGTACCTGGGAGGAAAATGCCGCCGGTTTCACCACTGCCCAGACGGTCACCGGTATTGTCCGTTCCACCGAAGATTATGGCGTCTTTGTGGAGCTGACCCCCAATCTGGCAGGACTGGCGGAGCCCCGGGATGACTGTCAGCCGGGCGACGGATGTGCCGTGTACATCAAAAGCATCCTGCCGGAGCGTATGAAAATCAAACTGGTAATGATCGATCTGTGTGATCCGCCTCAGCGCAGCGAGACCCGGTACTTTCTGCCGGACAGCCGCCACATGAACCGCTGGCAGTATTCGCCCCGCCGCTGTGAAAAAATGATTGAAACAGTATTTGCCGACATAGAACTACCTATTTCCAACTGATAAAAGAGGAGCGTCCCTGACTGCAGGAACGCTCTTTTGGTTTCTGTATTGTTTTACGGCCGGTTCACCACACCCATAAACAGAATCACATCATCTGTTCCTGTAAGAGCAAAGAGAAACGGTCTGTCCAGAATAAAGTCCATTTCCTCTGCCGGGGGTCTTGAGGCACCTGCCATCATCATTGCTACATAGGAAGCGGCTGTAACCCCTTCTTCGTCAATGGCAACCCGCACTGCATGCTTCACCTGAGAGAGAGACACCCCTTTCCGATCGGTCAGCGGGGAGAAATCAGCTTCAGCGGCATCGAAAACATCCGTGATCCCCATAGCCGCCAGCCCCTTTCGGAGATCCTGATCGCTGGAAACATCAAACTGTGGGATGTACTGATGAATCTTCAGTGTTTTCTGATCCGTCCAGTCGCATGACGGATCCAGCAGGTCATACAGGGCATCACTTTGCAGGATGGCATCCATTTCTACTCCTTCATCCGGCAGAATGAACCACATCCGTCCGCCTTCCTCCATTCTGCGGGAGATTGCCCCGAACTGTTCACTCCAGTAGTATACACCATGCATATCCGTCTGCCGCATGAAAGTACATTCCATATCTCCCGCAGGACTGTGGAAGATTCTTTCCTCATTGTTTTCCGCCTGGAATTCGCTGCCCCACTTTCCGCGGTAGTACACAGTGGATGCCAGCGCCAGAATGGTTTCCGGATCCATATGCAGATTCTTTACCGATTCCTCCAGAAGCCCGCCGGTCTGTTCGTTGAGCCAGTCCTGCAGCATACTGTCATAAGCAGGGTCTCCCATATCTCCCTGATATGCGGAAGCACGATACACCGACGCCAGCTTTTCCAGTGATTCTGTGTGATATTGCATATGCCGGTCCAGCCACATGGAGGACGCAAGCACACTGGTCAGGGCTCCGTCATCGCAATAGTTGGCGTTCCACAGACTGTCCGCACGACTGCGCAGGGTTTCCATAGAATCCGCCCCCAGCACCTGCAGGATCTGTTCCCGGCTCTGTCCATCTGTTACTTCCGTCAGCATACCCAAAGCCAGATATACATTCAGCGGAGAAAGCAGCGCATTATTGTCTTCCGTACCTGTAAGAAACGCCCGGGCTGCCTGTCTGGTGAAGTCGACAGTTCCATCTGTATATCCTTCCGGTTGATTCCGCCGTTCAGCCCTTGCCTTTCTCCAGGCATCATACACATCCGAAAAACCTTCGGAATCAAACATTCCGTCCGATGCATTCACATACGCCTGCTCATTCGGATAAGGCGCCATTTCCGGATACACCGGCGTCATCAGTACCGCTGCCGTTCCGCCGTCACCGCATCCGCCAAGTGTCAGAAGTCCGGCCAGCAGCAACGTCATCGTTTTCAGCCAATTCTTCTGCATATATACCTCCTTGTTCAATACATCCAATTCTCTATGTATATTTTAACACATTTCAACAAAAACGTCAATCCCCAACTTGACAGAATCACACATATGTGCTACAATACATATAATTGAGTATTATTTAATAATAGAAGAGGGAAAAACCATGAAACTCAAGAATCTGTTTGCCCTGCTGCTTTCTGCACTGATGCTGGCCTCCGTACTGACTGCCTGCGGTGATGCGGGCTCTGCAGAAACCACACCTGCCGATACCACCGCTGCGGAAACAACGCCTGTGGAAACCGAAACGGAAAGACTGAGACCCGATCTGCCGGACGCCGACTACGAAGGCTACAGCTTTGCCATCCTCACCAGAGGTCAGTTCAACGCCCACTGGTGCAGTAAGGATGCGTATGCGGAAGAACTGACCGGTGAACCCATCAATGATGCCGTGTACAACCGGAACCTGAACATCGGAGAAAAATACAACTTTACGATCCGTGAAGAAATCGGTACTTCCGAAGACCCTTCCTCCCTCGTAACCAAAGCGGTACAGGCCGGAGACGATAACTATGATATGCTGATGATCGGCGGTTCCGCATCCGGCAGCCTGGCCACCCAGAAAATGCTTCTGCCCCTGGACGAAATGCCCCATATGGACCTGTCCAAGCCCTGGTATGACCAGAGTGCCAACGCCTCCCTGTCCATCGGGCATAAGCTGTACATGACCTCCGGTGACATGAACATCATGGACAATAATGCCACCTGGATCATTCTGTTCTCCAAGAATCTGGCGGATGAACTGCTGGACGAAAACCTGTATACACTGACATCGGAAGGCCGCTGGACTCTGGACAAGATGAAGGTCTTTTCCGAAAGTGCTGCGCTGGACCTGAACGGCGACGGCGTACATGATGAATTTGACCGCTGGGGTCTGGCCGGCGAAGGTTTCAACACCATGGCATTCATCGAAGGCTGCGGCGGCAAGGCTTTTGCCAAGGATGAAAATGACCTGCCGTACATTGCCATGCAGGATGAAACGTTCTACGACCAGTTCCTTCTGGCCCACTCCGTCAACGGCAACTTTGAAACCTGCATGCTGGTAAACAACTTCAACACCAAGTATGCCGGCGATGCCATCTGGGACGAATGTATCAACAAAGCCTTCATTGAAGACCGCGTTCTCTTCAACTGCACCGGCCTGAACCGGGTATCCATGCTCCGTGAAATGGAATCCGACTTCGGTCTGCTGCCCATTCCCAAGTACACCGACGAACAGGAAGATTACCATTGTCTCGTAAGTATCTGGGCATCCAACATGATCTCCGTGCCGATCTCCTCCGGTGACACCGACCGAACCGGCCTGATCATCGAAGCGCTGTCTGCCGAATCCAAGTACACCCTGACGCCCGCTTATTATGACATCACTCTGAAGACCAAGTCCGCCCGCGACGAAGAATCCTCCGCCATGCTGGATCTGATCTTTGAAGGCCGTGCATTCGAACTTGGCAACCAGTATGGCTGGGGTGGTCTGTTTGATATCGCTTCAACCCTGACCATCTCCGGAAAAACCGACCTGGCTTCTCAGCTGGATGCAAAAATCAAAGCTGCTGAAACCGCTATGCAGAAAACCGTGGACGCATTCCTCGGCGAATAATTACAGTTCCGTAAATTTACAGAAAAACAGAACCGGAAAGGAGATCACCATGTATTCTCACAAGCGTATCCTCTCCCTCGTGCTTGCCATTCTCACCAGCACTTCTGTTCTTCTCTCATGCGCTTCCGACAAGACGGAAGGAGCGGCTGACACCGGTGTTTCCGCTCCCGTGACAGAGGAAACAGCCCCTGCCGAAACCGAACCCGCCCTGCCCACGGATGATCTGGCCCCTGCCGATTTTGAAGGTGCGTCCTATATCATCGGCGGTACCGGCCAGCGTACCACAACCGCCATCACCTCCGCTGAACTGACCGGTGAAGTCATCAATGACGCCCAGTACAATTCCGCACGTGCAGTGGAAGAACGCTTCAATGTCAAGGTTTCCTATGAAGATCTGGCGGTGGACGATGCCGGTACCAACACAGTGATCAAAGGACTGGTTGCCGGCAACGACGACACCTACGCCGTTACGTTCAATGTGGACACGGAACAGATTACCCTGGGACTTTCCGGCCACTATATGAATCTGAAGGCCATTCCCCAGTTCAATTTCGACAAGCCCTGGTGGATTGATTCCACCGACACCATTTCCGTCGGAAACAAAGCGTATGTAGCATCCTCTTATCTTTCCTACTACTGTCTCTACTATATCCGTGTTCTCACCATCAACAAGGACATGGCAGCAGACCTGGGAATCGAAGTTCCCTACGCCCAGGTCTTTGAAGGCGACTGGTATCTGGACGATCTGACCGAGCTTGCCTCCCTTGCCACCATCGATCTCAACGGGGACGGCGCCATGACGGCAGACGACCAGTACGGTCTGACCTATGAAGTGCTGTACACCATGCAGAGCTCCATGGGCATCAAGATCATCGACAAGGATAAGGACAACATTCCCTTCCTGGCCTTCGATGTCGAAAGAGCCACCGCATATCTTGAAAAAATCGAAAACCTTTGTAACAATTACGGCTTCTACGAAGTGGGTTACGGCGCCAATATGTTCGCCAACAACCAGTCTCTCTTCTGCTACTGCAACCTGAGAGAGATCTGCAACATCATCCGTGACTCCGAAATCCGCTACGGTTATCTGCCCGCTCCCAAGCTGGACGAACAGCAGGAAGATTATATGACCGTTGCTACCGATGTATACTGGGGAATCCCGGTATCTGTGGCAGGCAAGATCGATATGGTCGGCACCGTTACCGAAGCCCTGAGCTGTCAGCACTTCAACAATGTCCGTCCCGCCTTCTTTGAAACCACCATGAAATCCAAGCTGGCCGGTGACGAAAACGACATGAAGGTACTGGATCTGGTTGCGGAACGGCTGAGCATCGACTTTGCTTTTGCATACCAGAAGAGTCTCGGATCTGTCACCTCGCTGGATGACCTGTACCGCGACGGAGTCAAATCCGGCAATGTGGCTTCCAAGTATGAAAGCTCCCGGAGTGCCATCGAAAAGAAACTTGCCACACTGCTCGAAACCTTCAACGATCTGCCCTAATTGGTTTTCCTGAAAGAAAATCATTTAGCGAACACACAAGACCTGTACATTCCCGGATGTGCAGGTCTTTCTTTTGTCCTCTTTCAGCACCGGTGTTTTTTCCGTGTTTGTATTGCGGCGGCGGGGAAAATATGGTATACTGTAGATTAAGAATATACTGGGGTATTGTCCCTGTTTTCCATAAAGGAGAAGCCATGTACGAGAATCCTGCCGTTCCCGCCGAAGAAGAAGACACCCTGGCCGGAATCGTTGATACCATCATATACCAGAACGGAGAAAATGGCTATGTAGTCTTCGGGCTGGAGGCCACCGACGGCGCCATGATTACCGTCACCGGCGTTGTTCCCTATCTGACCGAAGGGGATACCATCACCGTCAGAGGACAGTGGACCAACCACAATGTATACGGCAGACAGTTCAAGGCAGTCTCCTACGACAAACAGCTTCCGGCGGAGCTTTCGGACATTCTGCGGTATCTCTCCTCCGGTGCGGTCAAGGGAATCGGCCCGAAAACCGCCCAGAAGATCGTGGAGCAGTTCGGCACTGATGCCTTTGATGTACTGGAAAATCATGCGGACTGGCTGGTGGATATTCCCGGGATCACAAAGAAAAAGGCACAGGAGATCAGTGAAAATTTCAAATCCATCGCCGGGGCACGCTCGGTCATGCTGTTCTGCCGGGACTTTTTCCCTTCCGCCACCGCCATGCGGATTTACAAAAAATGGGGCGGAGCGGCAGTAGACCGTATCAAGGATAACCCCTACGCTCTGTGCGAGCATTTCAACGGCATCAGCTTCCGGCGGGCCGACCAGATCGCCGCACAGCTGGGCATGGATCCCGACTCAGACGAACGGATTCTTCACGGCCTTTCCCATGTACTGGCCACCGAGTCCCAGCGGAATGGCCACACCTGTCTGCCGGAAGACGAACTGGTACGGTGTACAGTCGCCCTGCTGTTTGACAACAACGAATCCTATATTCCACCTATCAAAGCACAGATGGAACGGGCATATGCCGAAGCACGGCTGGTGGTGGTGAACCGGAACGGTATGCGTCTGGTCTATCTGCCCTACTTCTACCGTGCGGAAACCTATGTGGCCAAAAAGCTGAAGCAGCTGTCAAAGCTGTCCGCACGGATGGACACCTCCGACATTCCCCGGATGATCGAAAAAAGCGAAGCCGCCTGCGGGATTCCCTTTGCAAAAATGCAGAGACAGGCCATCTCAGACGCTCTGTGCGATGGGGTCATGATCCTGACAGGGGGGCCCGGTACCGGAAAAACCACCATCATCAAGGGGCTGCTGAATATTTTTTCTTCCATGGATCTGCGGATTTCCCTGGCCGCACCCACAGGCCGTGCCGCCAAGCGGATGAGCGAAGCCACCTCCCACGAAGCGAAAACCATCCACCGGCTGCTGGAAATGGATGCTGCCTCCGCGGCTGAAGAAGAAGGGGGTGCCTCTTTCATGCGGAACGAACAGAACCGGCTGGACGAAGACGTGCTGATTGTGGACGAGGCTTCCATGATCGACATTCTGCTGATGGAAGCGCTGCTCCGTGCCATCAAGCCCGGCGCCCGGCTGATCCTGATCGGGGATACCGACCAGCTTCCTTCCGTGGGAGCGGGCAATGTGCTGGGGGATATCTGTGCTTCCGGCCAGTTCCGGGTGGTACGACTGACCGAAGTTTTCCGCCAGTCCCAGCAGAGCTTTATCATCACCAATGCTCACCGGATCAACGAGGGACTTCTGCCGGAGCCTTCCAAAGCGGACGGAGATTTCTTCTTCCTGCGGCGGCAGACCGAAGAAGCCATTTCCGCCACCATTGTGGATCTGGTACAGAACCGGCTGCCCAAAACCTACGGTGCCTCTGTCCTCAGCCAGATCCAGATCATTACTCCCTCCCGCAAAGGCCAGTCCGGTACCGAATCCCTGAACGCCGCACTGCAGGCCGCCCTGAATCCCCCCTCCCCCGGCAAAACCGAACGGAAAAGCCGGGACATCATCTTCCGGGTGGGTGACAGGGTCATGCAGACGAAAAACGACTACACCCTGGAATGGGAAACGGATGACGGCAAGAACGGCATGGGCATCTTCAACGGGGACATCGGTATCGTGACGGATATTGACGACCATGCGGAAGCGGTGGAAGTCACCTTCGATGAACGGAAATGCCTGTACGACTACACCCAGCTGGACGAGCTGGATCACGCTTACGCCATCACTGTACACAAAAGCCAGGGCAGCGAATACCCGGTGGTAATTCTGCCCCTGTTCGACTGTGCGGCCATGCTGCTGTCCCGGAATCTGCTGTACACGGCAGTTACCAGAGCCTCCCGTATGGTGATTCTGGTGGGGAAGACCTATATTCTGGAACAGATGATTGCCAACAACCATCAGGCGGGACGCTGTTCCCTCCTGCGGGACTGGCTGGAAGACGGGGAGAGTTTATAAATCATGAAAAATCTTCTTCACAAGCTGCTCTCACAGGCGGCAGGTGCCCTGGGGGAACGGTGCTGTCCCCTGTGCCGGGAGCCTATGTCCGACAGTGCATCCGCCCTCTGTGTTTCCTGTCTGAACAAACTGGATGAAGAAGCAGCGCAGCCCTGCAGAGAATGCGGTCATCCGGCTTCCGCCTGCAGTTGTCCGGACAGTTCCCTTTCTCCCCTGCCCGCTTTTCTTGCCGGGCGGAACTGGCTGGCTCACACATGGTACGCCCACGCCGGAGAAGACCGCCTGACGGAAGCACTTCTGCTTTCCTGCAAACGGAAATACAGCTCTGCCCTCTCCGCTTACATTGCCGGTGTCATGACGGACGAGCTTGTTGCCGTTCTGCCGGAGAACGCACGGAAAGACTGGATTCTGACTTATGCGCCCCGTTCTGTCAGAGGATTTACCGATCATGGCTTTGACCAGTGCGGGGAAATTGTCCGTAAGATGGGCAAGACACTGCACATTCCCGTACGGCAGATGCTCGTGCGGGTAGGCGGTGGAGAACAGAAAGCCATGGAATCCGCCATCCGCCGTGCAGACAACATTTCCGGTGCCTTTGAAGCGGTACGTGTACCGGAAGGCTGCCGGGTTCTGCTGTTCGACGATATCATCACCACCGGTGCCACCATGCGGGAAGCCGGCCGGGTACTGGCAGAAGCAGGTGCCGCAGCGGTGTTTCCCGTAGCGTTTGCCAAAACCATGTATACAAGGAGCAAATCAAACGTATGAAAAAATGTCCCACCTGTCAGATGATCGTCAGAGAACCGTACGAATGCCCCTACTGTCAGACCACGCTGACCTATGAGGATCCTGTAATGACCGACCGGGAAAAGCTCCGCTGCAACCGGTATTTCTGGCTGTTTCAGCTGAAAAACTGCTGGTTCTCCCTGCTCTGCGTGATCGTCACGGCAGTCACCATGCTGTTGGCAGAGCCGTATGCGGTGCAGGTACACACAGCACTGTTTGTTCTGTGTTTCATTCTGCTCCTGGAAGCCTTTTTCCAGAGGCAGATCGCCGGACTGGAATTTCTGCAGAACCATTTTGGATTCCACGCAGTCACGGAGGAATGGCTGACCTATCGGCTGAAAATCGCTCAGTATGCGCTCGGTGGATTTTTGGCAGCCGCTTCCGTAGTGATGTATTTCATTCTGTCCCACTGAACATCAAAAAGGTGCAAACCCAAATGCCGGGTCTGCACCTTCTTTTTTGCTGTTTTACTGTGCCGCATAGGCCAGAATGGCGTTTGCCACATCATCCGCTGCGGTATACACAATCGTGGATCCCTTGGGACTGTAGTAGGTCTGTCCGTCAGCAGAGGTACCGAAGTAAATCACATAGTTCGCGTCTACTTTTGTAGTCTGACCGGAAGAGGCGCCGTCTGCCGTGGTTTCCGCACTGTTGATCGCTACAGATTTCTTGTAGCTCAGGGTCAGACTGCGGCTGCCGTCGATGCCGTAAACCTCCGCCATTTCCGTGCTGTCCGCATAATAATCAGCCCATTTCCGCAGATCCAGTTCACAGAACAGCCCGTACAGGTCGGTCACCGTTTCGCTGTACACAGTGGTTACGGTACCGTCCTCCGCCGTCACTTCTTCCGAGGACTGCTTCCATTCTGCAGAAGCATCTCCGTCTGCGACCGTGAAGCTGTTGATATCTCCGTCCGCCAGACCGGCCAGTGCCGTATCCAGCACGATCATGTCTTCCGGTTCTGTCTGGAAGTAAGTCAGAAGGCCGGATGCGATCATGTAGATTTTTCCGTCGTCATTCCGGAAATAGTAGGCGTCATTGAAGCTGTTCCGGTCGCCGATGGCATATTTATACGTAGTACCCGTACCATAACTAACATGGATCTCGCAGGCAGGCTCGTCCAGCCCGTACATGGTACCATCCCCTTCTTCCACCGAACGCATGGCACCGATGGAGGAGATGGCTGCACCCATTCCGGCGGCGGTCTGTTGATTCAGGGGGAATTTCGGATCCTCCGCCAGTGTCCAGACACCGCCCGTCTGCTGCAGGGTAATCCAGTCTCCGCCGTCCGTACGGTATTTCAGCTCGGTGATTTTGGTGTAATCCTGCTGGGCCAGCATGATGGTGGTATCCACAGCAGCGGCGGCGGCTTCTTCGGCTTCTCTGCGGTCATTGGCGGCCGACAGTGCCAAGTAAGCTCCGGCCAGCACGCACATGATCACAACCAGCACAATCAGCGGCAGGGCTTTGTTTTTCTTTTTTCGTCTTGGTGTATTCTGCAAGGTATTCACTCCTTACCCGGTAGGTTTATCTCTTCCGTCTCCGGATCCAGATCACAAATCCGGCAGCCAGTACAGCCAGCGGAATGATGAAGATCACGATAATGGACCACAGGCTGCTCTGGGCGGCGGTCAGGGTCAGGGCTTCCACCTGCAGCTGCTTAGCCAGAATGGACAGGGAAATCTGGTTTTCCGCCATCCAGCCCACAGATCCCATAAACACAGCGGAGTTGCCGCCGGAAATATAGGAGTCATCGGAAGCGCTGGTAATGGAGGGAGAAGCGTACCATACAAACCGGTAGTCTTCTTCTCTGGCACCATCGGCTTCGCCCGTTACGGCAGCCGCCAGATAGAACTGTCCGGACAGGTCGCTGTCTTCCTTTTCCAGCGTATTGAAGGAACCGGTTTCCGGTACAGCCTTCACGTATGCGCCGGAAGAAGTCGTCAGCATGGGAATTACCGTACCGGCACCCTTGCCATTGTCAAGGATCCCGTGAGCGGCGTGCATCAGGGCATACTGGGTACCTTCACTGACCAGTGCCATGGGCCCGGTGGATCCGAGAGAGGGCAGCAGAGAGTAGGGATAGCCGGTGTACCGGTTCCGGTCGCTTTCAAACACGATACCGTCCGCCGGTTCCAGACCCAGTTCCGCTGCCAGTGCGGTCAGATTGGGCATGGCAAACTCGCTGTAGTTGGCATAGCTTGTGACCAGAATCACACTGCCGCCTTCTGCTAGATACTGCCGGAGCATGACAAGCTCGTCCCCGTTGATATCCCCGGTGGGATTGTTGATCAGAATGGCAGAGCAGTCTGCGGGAATCACATCCACCGTCAGCAGAGACAGGGTGTTCATCGCCACGTTTTCCGCCGTGATATACGACTGATAGGTAGCATCCAGCGCGGTTTCCCCGTGGCCTTCCAGGGAATACAGCACCGGCAGATCTTCTCTTGTCACATAGTCCACAGCGGTTGTGAAGGCCAGTTCTCCGCTGAAATACTTTGTACCGGTGGGCATTACGCCGTAGTACATATAGTTGTAGTAGTCCTCTTCGGAATACTGGGTGGTATAGATTTCGTAGTAGTCCAGCACATAGTGGCGCAGATCGCTTGCCACGATGACACTGTTGGAGGAAAGCTGATCTTCCGTATACTGAGAAATAAAGGTGGGGTTGGTGGCAGGGTCAATCACCGTCACCTTTACATGGTCGTTCAGGGCTTCATACCGTTCCAGCAGGCCGGTGATGGTACTGTCTTCCGTGCCCCGTTCCGCCAGCAGGTAGAAATGTACATCCCTGTCCACGGAGGCCAGTACACCTTCGGTTTCCTCACCCACGGTATACAGCTGCAGGGAGCTTGTATCCAGCTTGGTAATGGTACCGGGCAGTTCGTTCACGAACAGGTTCACAAGCACAGCAATCACAATCACCACAGCGGTGACGGTCACGCTGAAGGAACCGATTTTCAGGGTCTTTTTATTCCGGGAGCCGGAAGTTTTGGTTTTCTTTTCGTTATTCATTTCCGCCCCTCCCCTCAGGACCAGCGTTTCTTATCCATGGACTGCACAGTCAGATACACAAACAGTGCCGCCACGGTCAGATAGTATACGATTGCGGTCAGATCAAAAATTCCGTCGGTAAAGGAATACATCCGGTCAAACAGAGCCAGCGCTTCCAGCAGATCCGGCAGAGCGCCCGCAAACAGTTCCTGCTTGACAAAATACAGCACGGACAGAACCGCTACCAGCACAGCGGTCACACCCATGGACACAGTGCTGTTCTTTACCATCACCTGTACGACAAGGCCCACCAGAATGGCAATTACCAGGAACCCGGCATAGGAAGCGCCTGCGGTTTCCGGCAGCATACCGGACAGACCCGCCATCAGGTATGTCAGCAGCATCACACCCACGCTGACAACGGCGGCGATTACCTGGCTTTCCGTCAGGGAGGAGATAAACATCCCCACGGCGATCAGGGCACAGCCCAGCAGGAAGAAAGCCAGAATGGAACCGTAAGCACTGGCAAAGCCGATATTACCGTACCGGTTCAGAATCAGGGGATAGAAACACATCACACCCACGGGAACGGCCAGCACCGTCACCATAGCCAGATACTTGGCCAGCACCACGGAATGCAGACTCACCGGCAGTGCATACAGCAGCTGGTCGGTTTTCGCGTGCTTTTCTTCCGCCAGTGAGCGCATGGTCAGCACAGGCACGGCAATCAGGAACACAAAGCTTACGCCGGACAGAGCCACCTCAAAATTGGGATACATACCCAGCAGGTTGTATACGGTCATATAAATCCCGGTCATCAGCAGCAGAAACGCCACAAAGATAGGGCCGGTCATGCCGCAGAAATAGGAATGCAGTTCTCTTTTGTAAATCGCAGACATTCAGGGCACCTCCTCTCAGTTTCCGCCGAACAGCGGCTTGTAGTCGTCGCCGTCATCGTCTTTTT
>SVSN01000132.1 GCA_015064285.1 Oscillospiraceae bacterium
CAAGGATCACCCGGATGTGGAGACCTTCTCCCTGCGGCTTCCCGCTCCCGTTCCCGTGGTACTTTCCGGCATCGATCCGGCATACCGGGCACGGCTGTATGACCTGGACACCCGTCAGTGGACGGAGGTCGATCCCGCCGCCGAAACCGGTCTTGGAGTTACGGATCACGATTTTATACTAATTCTGGAAAAGCAGTGAAGTATGCGGCGTCTGTATCCCCCATACCGGAGTTTTGCAGCCGGCTCTGTTTCCGGTATTCCGAGGGAGTAAGATGCATAATCCTCTGAAACTGCCGGTTGAAGGAAGACAGAGAGTTATACCCACAACGTTCGGAAATGGAGAGAATGGAATCCTCCGTACTGGTAATCGCCGCACAGGCATGGTGAATTCTTATTTTATGCAGAAAAGCGATCGGCGATTCCCCCAGTACCTCCACAAACAACCGTCTGAGATAAGTCGGGGTAACAAAACAGAGCGTGCACATTTTCTCTGTGGTACATGCTTCCGCATAATGGATAAACATATAATGAACTGCCGGCTGAATGACCTGCCAGTGGGAACGGCCGGTGTCTTTCGGCTGCTCCTCCGGCTCAAAATACGTGTAGTCATGCAGTTCATACAGCATACAGGCGGTCAGCGGCAGGATCCGTTCATACCGTCCGCTGGGTATCCACTCTCTCGTACTCTGACTGATCCGGACATCATGCAGTTTCATGAGCTTTCTTAAATACGGCAGGATCGTCTTACCTTCTTCCGGACTCAGGATCCGCCCCTGATGCCTGTCCGGAGAAACAGAAGACTGCAGAAGCTCCAGATCCGGCCACTTTTCAAACAGATTTGACAGACTCACAAACAGAAATAGCCATTGTGTATGTACATCTCTGGAACGATATGCATCATGCTGCTCGTTGTCATATACAATGGATATATCCCCCTGTTTGAAAGGATAAATTTCACCGGATACAAAGAAAATTCCGCTGCCGCACAAGCAAAGTCCGATCTCAATGCAGGTATGATAATGTAAATCCTGTAAATCTGTATTGACCGTATCCACTATATATAATTTGGAGCGGTCCATCAAGGGTATCTTTTCCAGTCGCGTATATGGGTGTATTTTGTGTCGTATCTGCATAGTTCTATCTCTTTTTTGCATAGATATATTCGGTTACGTTTCTTTATAATAATCATACGAGGCAGATATGAACTCGAGATAACCTGTCTGTGAAATTTTATTATAAACCGTTTTCATGCGAAAGGAGAGTATCATGAGCATCAGAAAAACGCTGCTTCTGCTTTTTGCCGCACTGCTTTTATCTCAGTCCCTTGCCGGCTGTGCTGCAGAAACTGCAGAAACCGAACCGTCAGGAGAAACAACGGAAAACACCGCAGAAACCCTGAGTCCGGAAGATCAGAAACATGCTGAGAAGGAAGCCTATTTTGCCGCACTGCCTGCCGCAGTCAAAAATCCCGGCACCGACATCTGCATTCTGACAGAAGTAAATGATATCTTCTGGGAAGAAGAAGGGCTGAACGGCGAAAGGCTGAACGATACTATGTACAACCGCAATGTGGAAGTGGAAGAACGGCTGGGCGTAAACATTGTACAGGATCTCCGGGCCCAGGACAGTGGCGAGGTTACCGCTACCATAACCCAGAATGTACTGGCCGGAACCGGTACATATGCGCTTGTCAACAACTTCACAAGAGAAATTGCCAATATGTTTGCCGTGGGGGTTCTCGGCAACATGAACGAAATCCCCTATCTGCAGAGAGAAGAAAACTGGTGGAACCAGAGTGCCAACAAAAATCTTTCCTACGGCGGTTATCAGTTCTGTGCCATTTCCTCTCTGAACCGGTTTGCTTCCGACCTGACAACCCTTGTAATGTTCAACAAGGACATGTGTATCGACTACAATATCGGACTGCCTTATGATGCGGTCAGAGAAGGCACCTGGACATACGACATGATGTTCACCATGATGGATTCCCTGCCGCTGGATTCCAACGGGGACGGTTCCATGGATGAAAAAGACATTGTCGGTATGGTTGCCCAGTCTTCCGATATTGCCTCTGCCGTAGCCGGCTGCGGTGTGGACTTCTTTACAAAGGATGAAAACGATTTCCCGCAGTTCATTCTGGGTACCGACGAACTGAATGCCTCCAAATTTGAAACCATTTTCAATGTTTTCTCCAACCGTCAGCGTACCGTTGTGGTGGAATATTACGGTCTGGACAATGTATGGGGGTACTGGCAGGAAAAGTTTGTGTCCGGCGAAGCCCTGTTCTTCCCCAACTTCCCCTGCAATCTGTCTGCCTATGCGGAAATCGAAGACGATTACGGGATCCTGCCCATGCCCAAGTATGATGAAAAGCAGGAAAACTACCGTGCCATGACCTCTCTGTACTTCACCAGCTGTCTGGCGCTGCCCAAGGTAGTGGACGCGGATGTGGGAGACATCGGTCTCACACTGGATGCGCTGTCCTATCTGACCTATGTGGATGTAGATCCCGAATACGTGGCAACCTATCTGGAAAACCGGTATCTGCGGGATGAAGAATCTGCGGAAATGATGACCATTGCGCTGCAGAGCACTTATTTTGACCCCGGCTTTGCCATGCATTATCAGTGGGGCAAGCCGCTGGAACTGTTGTCACAGATCGTAGGTTCCGGTGAAAACACCTTTGCCTCCACCATCGCGTCCAAAGCTGCCTCTATCCAGAATAAAGCGGACGCCACCAAGGAACTGATCCAGTAAACCATGCACCGTCGTATCCTTTTCCGGATGCGGCGGTTTTTATTGCCTGCGGACAGAATACAGCGCTTGCAGCTTTCCGAAGCAGCGGATCACGATTTTCTCCTGCTGGAAAGAAAAGCGGAACAGGCACTGTAACAGAACAAAAACTGACGCTCCGGGGAAAAAATCCCGCAGGATGCGTCAGTTTTTTTGATGCTTGTATCACTTCCGCAGACGGAATTCCCGTTTTACGTCCCGGATGTTCACACCCGTCTGCAGGGCCTGTGCC
>SVSN01000047.1 GCA_015064285.1 Oscillospiraceae bacterium
AAATATAAAATACATATACGGAGGACAAACTCATGTTAAAAGTAGCAATGCTCAGCAAATGGCACGTACACGCAGGCGGATACGCCAACATGATCAAAAACAGCGGCAAGGCGGAAATCGTTGCTGTATGGGATGAAGTAGCCGAAAGAGGCGAAGCATGGGCAAAGGAACTGGGTGCTGAATTTTATGCCGATCTGGACGCTCTGCTGGCCAGAGACGACATTCAGGCCGTAATCTGCGACGCTCCCACCACCGCACACCATGACGTGATTATCAAGGCTGCCAAGGCCGGCAAGCATGTTTTCACCGAAAAGGCTCTGTGCCCCACCGTGAAGGAATGCCTGGAAGTTAAGGAAGCCATCGAAGAAGCAGGTGTGACCTTTGTGATCAGCTTCCCCCAGAGAGGCCGTCCCGCCACACAGTTTGCCAAGAAGCTGATCGAAGACGGTATGCTGGGGCAGATCGTTTCCGTTCGTATGCGTGATGCCCATGCAGGTCAGTTTCTGAACTGGCTGCCGGATTACTGGTATGACAAGAACCAGGCTGCTGGCGGCGCTATGATGGACCTTGGCTGCCACCCCATGTATCTGCTGGCATATTTCCTGGGCAAGCCCAAGAGAATCACCGGTCTGTACACCGCTCCCTTCGGCAAGCCTGTGGATGAAAACGCAGTTGCTATCGCTGAATTCGCAAACGGCGCCATCGGCGTAGCGGAAACCAGCCTGATCTCCCGCAACTCTCCCCAGACCCTGGAAATCTACGGTACCGAAGGTTCCTTCATCTGCCATGACCACGATGTAATGTTCTCCTCTGTGAAGCTGGAAAACAAGGATATGCAGAAGCCCGAAAACCTGCCCGCCGAAAAGCCCGCACCGGTTCTGCAGTTCTTAGACTGCGTAGCGGAAGGCAAGCCCGCTCCTGAAGAGCTGAACATCGATGCAGCGATCGGTCTGACCGAACTGCTGGAACTGTCCTACATCGGCGACGAAAACAATACCATTGTTGTTGTAGACTGAGACAAATACAAAATCAACAGACTGGCCATGCCGCCGGTCTGTTTTTTTGTGCCGGAATGGGCTGTCCCCCTTGACATCTCCACCGCGGAATGGTACAATGTTCTTAACTATATAAACAAGATCCGAGGTTATCACCATGGCCAAAACTTATATTCCCGAAGGCTACAAAGCCAAGCTTTCCGTATACGAAACCCAGCGTGCCATCGACTATATCAAGCGGTATTTCCAGAGAAGCCTTGCCAAAGCGCTTCACCTGAAAAGAGTTTCCGCGCCCCTGTTTGTGGCAGACAATTCCGGCCTGAACGATAACCTGAACGGTGTGGAAAGACCGGTTTCCTTTGACATTCCCGGGGTTGGTCTGGATGCGGAAGTGGTGCATTCCCTTGCCAAATGGAAACGTCTGGCTCTGAAAAAATACGAATTTTACGTGGGAAACGGCCTGTATACCGATATGAACGCCATCCGCCGGGATGAAGAACCGGACAACATCCACTCCATTTACGTGGATCAGTGGGACTGGGAAAAGGTGATCTCCCGGGAAAACCGGAATGTGGAATACCTGAAAGCCACTGTGCAGGCCATCGTGGACGCCATCTGCGATACCAACGAAGCTCTGCAGGATGAATTTCCGCAGCTCAACTGCAAGCTTGACAGAAACGTGTCTTTCATCACCACCGCCGAGCTGGAAGAACTGTATCCCGATCTGACGCCCAGCCAGCGGGAGTACGAATATGTGAAAACACACCACACCACTTTTCTGATGCAGATCGGCTGCAAGCTGAAA
The DNA here is from genome assembly GCA_015064285.1 of Oscillospiraceae bacterium. Lineage (GTDB taxonomy): Bacteria > Bacillota > Clostridia > Oscillospirales > CAG-272 > UMGS1696. Next base: position 1,801 of record SVSN01000047.1, read on the forward strand.
AACGGCAAACCCCACGACGGCAGAGCGCCCGACTACGATGACTGGTCACTCAACGGCGACATCCTGCTGTGGAATGAGGTGCTGGGGAGAGCCTTTGAAATTTCTTCCATGGGGATCCGGGTGGACGCACAGTCTCTGGCTGCCCAGTTGGAAGAAGCGGGCTGCAACGACAGACGGGAACTGCTTTTCCACAAGATGCTGCTGAATGACGAACTGCCCCTCACCATGGGCGGCGGTATCGGCCAGTCCCGGCTGTGTATGCTGATGATGCAGAATGTGCATATAGGGGAAGTGCAGGTGAGCCTGTGGGATCCCGAAACCATCCGTATCTGTCAGGAAAAAGGGGTACGACTTCTGTAATCTCCGGCAGAGGACACTGTAAGCTGTAACGAATACCGATGAATCCCAGAAGAAAGGATGTTCCAACATGACAACGATCACCGAAAAAATGTCCCGCAGCCGGGTAGATGGTTTTCTGCGTGCCGACGGAAAGCGGATGGTCAACGGCAAAGGCGAAGAAGTGCTGCTGACCGGTATGGGCGTTGGCAACTGGCTGGTACCGGAAGGGTATATGTGGCGGTTCGAAGGGAATTACAATTCTCCCCGCCGGATCGAAGGACTTGTAAAGGATCTGTGCGGATCTGTGTACGCCGCGTATTTCTGGAAGCGTTTCCGGGAAAACTATATTTCCGAAAAGGACGTAAAAGCCATGGCGGATGCCGGGTTCAACTCTGTCAGACTCCCCATCAACTGGCGGCTGCTGATGGAGGATGAACCGGGGATCGTCTGGAAAGAAGATGGATTCCGCCTGATCGACCGTTTTGTTGACTGGTGCGAAAAGTGGCGTCTGTACGTAATTTTGGATATCCACTGTGCGCCCGGCGGACAGACCGGCAGCAACATCGACGACTCTGTGGATAATATTCCCAGACTGTTTACCGATACCCGCTCCGATTCCTGGGAAAAAGCGCTGGAACTGTGGTGCGAAATCGCCCGCCGGTATAAGGATCGCTGGATCGTGGGGATGTACGATTTTCTGAACGAACCCTGCCGTTCCCCCATGCCGGATGTGCCGGAACTGCCTAATCTGGATCACCGGCTGAAGGCGTTCTATAAGGAAGTCATCGCACGGGTCCGGGAAATTGATACGGTGCATATGCTGTCCCTCGAAGGTCCCCAGTGGGCAACCCGGGTGGAGATCTTTGATGAACACTATGACGACAATATGTGTCTCCATTTCCACCGGTACTGGCTGCCTCCCGTGCCCGGTGCCTACAATGCTTATCTGAAGAAGCAGGAACAGTGGAATTATCCCCTGTATCTGGGCGAAACCGGAGAAAATCATATGGAATGGTTCTCCGCCATGTACCCCATTTCCGCAGAACTGAACATCGGATATAACATCTGGCCCTGGAAGAAAATGGACACCGGGAATTCTCCCTGTTCCGTTCGCAAGCCGGAAGGGTGGAATGCCATCATCGGGTATACTGCCGGCGGTGACCGTCCTTCCTATGAAGAAGCCCAGAAGATTTTTGATGAATATCTGGAAAACTGTCTTTTTGAAAACTGTGATTATGTGGCAGACGTTGTGCCCTCCATTTTCCGGCGTCCCGGCTGCAGTATCCGTGCCCGGGCCTGGAAAGCCATGCAGAATGTATCCACAGTGGATCGTGAAGGAAATCCTACGGAAGACTGGGAAAAGTCTGCCGTATGCTTCGGAACAGACAGCTGGGCGGAATATACTTTTTACGCTGAAGACGATGCCGGTGTGCTGACCTTTGAAGCGGACTTTGACGGTGTTACCCTGGAAGTTACCGAAAACGGTCAGACGCTGCTGCGTACCACTGTCAGCGGCCGGAGAGAGATCCGTGTTCCCAAAAAGAATACCGGCGACAGCCTTGTACGGATCAGCTGCGTGCGCGGCCATTTCACGCTGTTCCGGATCGTTTACAGCAAAAACGAAACGGGCTGTGATAATAGCTGAAAACGATCGATTTTATTCCTGTGAATTTGGATAAAACGTGAAAAAGAAATGCATGGTTGAAAAAATCATGAAAACCTATTGCAAAATGAGCCGTTTTCATGTAAAATAAAGTGTAAATTTATGACCGACCTCAATCAGGTGAAAGGAGATTGCCCCTGAACCACGGGGGTGACAACAACAGTATGGTAGTAGCAGGCGATTTCAAGAATGGCGTAACCTTCGATATGGAAGGCCAGGTAATGCAGGTTATCGAATTCCAGCACGTAAAACCCGGTAAGGGCGCTGCTTTCGTTCGTACCAAGCTCCGCAACGTAATCACCGGTGCCGTGGTAGAAAAGACTTTCTCCCCCACCGATAAGTATCAGGATGCCCGTATCGACCGCAAGGAAATGCAGTATCTGTACAACGACGGCGATCTGTATTACTTCATGGATATGGAATCCTACGAACAGGTTCCCCTGGGCATCGACATCATCGGCGACAGCCTGAAGTTCGTTAAGGAAGAAATGATCTGCAAGATCAACTCCTACAAGGAAAAGGTATTCGCAGTGGAACCCCCCATGTTCGTGGAACTGGACATCATTGACTGCGAACCCGGTGTACGCGGTGATACCGCTACCGGTGCAACCAAGAACGCAACCGTAGAAACCGGCGCCGTTATCCGTGTTCCTCTGTTCATCGACCAGGGCGACAAGGTAAGAATCGACACCAGAACCGGCGAATATCTGGAAAGAGCATAAACCGGAAACAACAAGAATCTGACGACCTTATAAGTCCGAAGACAATACAGAGACTGACAGGCTGTCCCGGAGATTCTGCTGGACAGCCTTATTTCTGCAAATATTATCATTATATGACGAAGGAGAATTTGTCATGACTACGAAAGAATACAGCGCATATATCAAGGGTCTGCTGGAAGGTCTGCAGCTGGATCAGACAAAGCCCGAAACCAAGGTTATCAACGCTCTGTGCGGAATCATCGAGCAGATGGCCGGAGAAATCGAAGAACTGAAAGCCGATACACAGCTGGTTCATGACTACGCAGAAGAACTGGACGAAGATCTGGGCGCACTGGAAGAACTGATCTACGACGAAGATGACTGCGACTGTGATGACGATGACGAATGCTGCAGCTGCTGCGGCTGCGACGAAGACGACGATGACGATGAAGACGACAGTGATTTCTACTGCGCTATGTGCCCCAGCTGCGGTGAAAAGGTATATTTTGACGATACCATCGATCCGGAAGACATCCTGTGCCCTGCCTGCCATAAGCCTCTGGTAGACGACAGCGAAGACGCAGACGAACAGAACGATCTCTGAAAACATAAAAAAGGACGGCGGTAGAGCCGTTCTTTTGCTATAGCGGAGGAAAATTTATGGACAACAGAAAAGCGGTATTTATCTGTACCGATCTGGAAGGGATCTCCGGTGTGAACCATATCGATCAGGTGCTGAAAACGGAAGAAGACGGATATAAAAAAGCCTGCGAGCTGTTGATGGGGGATACCAACGCAGCTGTGGCAGGAGCTTTTGCCGGCGGTGCGGAAGCGGTTTATGTTCTGGACGGTCATGGCAGCGGGAAAAACTTTATACCCGGAAAACTGGATCCCCGTGCTGTGCAGATCAAAATGGACGACATGCCTGCGCTGATGCCGAAGGTGGGTGCTACCATGCAGATCGGTCTCCATGCCATGTCCGGCACACGCCATGCTTTCCTGGATCATACACAATCTTCTGTCAGCGTTCACGATTATTATTTCAATGATATGAAAATCGGAGAACTGATGCAGGACGGTGTTTACTCCGGTGCATTTGGCGTTCCCTGTGTTACGGTCTCCGGGGACAGAGCGGCCTGTGCAGAGGCGGAACATTTCTTCCCCGGCGTGTTTACGGCTGTGGTCAAGACCGCCGAGGAGCGGAATGTGGCAGACTGCCTGCCTGTGGAAGAAGCACAGCGTCTGATTTACGAAGCCGCCAAAGCCGGATTTGAAAACCGGCATGCCATCAAGCCATATGTTCTGCCGGTGCCGTACACGGTGACGATCGAGTTCAACCGTGCGGACTACTGCGACGATGTCTGCCGGTATCGCCCGGATCTGGAACGGCTTGACGCCAGAACCGCCCGCAGCGTCAAGAATAAAGTGGAAACCTATTGGGATGTTCTGCTGTGATCCCAGACAGAGATGTACAGGATTTGCCTGTGCATCTTTTTTGTCTGTCTGAAAACCAACATAAATACACGCAAATCCGATTTCCGAAAGTGTTGAAAAGATACCGAAAGTGTGGTAAAATACAGCTATCGGATCCGAAATTCACATGAACAGGGAGAAATCATATGTTTATAGAAGAACGGCATCAGGCAATTCTGCAAACCGTACGGGAAAAGGGGAAAATCACCATCGGAGAAATCACAGCGGCATACGGTATATCCGATGAGTCGGCCCGACGGGATCTGCGGCTTCTGGAGCAGCAGGGATACATCAAACGAACCCATGGAGGTGCGATCCTGCTCAATCAGATTGGTGTACGTCCGCCGGCAGATCGGAATTTTGAGGAGATGCCTGTTTTCAATACCTATGACCGTATTTCCAGAAAAGCTGCCGGCTATATCCGGGAGCATGATGTTCTGTATCTCACCAGCGGCTCTTTCGGTTATATCATACTGCGGTATCTTCCCAGAAACTTTCACTATACGATTGTCACCAATTCTGTGGATGTTGCCCAGAAGCTGCGTGCTTTTGATCAGGTGGATGTGTACCTGGCAGGCGGCAAAATGCGGCAGAGCGGATCTCTGGTGGACAGTCTTGCCACGGAATTCATCGGCCGGATGCACTTTGATCTGTGTTTTCTGACCGGTGCAGGACTGACAGCCGATTTCGGCCTGTCCAACGGCACCGACGAAACTGCCGCTTTCCAGAGAAAAGTTCTGCAGAACAGCCGGAAGAAGATCCTGCTGCTGCCCGGTTCCAAAATCGGAACGGATTCGTTTATCAAAGTGTGCGCTGCTGCAGTGTTTGATACTGTAATTACCGACTGGGAATGTCTGGACGAACACGTACGGGCTCTGGAGGATCTTGGTGTGGAAACCATAGTGGTGCAGGAGTCGGAATGAGCAGCGGAAGAAAAGAACGCACTCTCACCCGGGAACAGGTTCTGCGGAACCGTATCCTGGATCTGTACGACAGCCTGCGTCAGTTTGCGGCTGAAGCGGATATCCCCTACAGCTCTGTGCTGACTATCCTGTCCCGTGGGATCGGTGGTGCCTCTTTTGATACTGTAATGCGCATATGTCAGGTACTGCAGCTGGATCCGCAGAACCTGTATGAGGGGGACAGAACGGAATAAACAAAAACAGAGCCGGCAGTTTTTTCATTCTGTCGGCTCTGTTGGTTTCTGTTAGGCAAAAACGATGTTGTTCTGCGCACGCACAGCGTCCAGGATTTCCATTTCGATGGTGGAAACTTCCTGATAGGCGTGGTGTACATCGCCGCGGCGGATCAGGTCAGCGAAAGTGCGTATCTGATAGATCATGTTGTTGGGAACAGGCGCAAAATGCAGCACTTCCGGGTCTTTTCCCCGCAGCTTCAGCGTGATTTCGGTGGGAGTAGACAGTTTATTGATCAGGATAGAACCGTTTTCCCCGGTGATTACGCTGGGGGTTACGGAATCCACAATTTTGGCGTAAACGACCTGTGCCGTGAAGTTTTCGTCGGGCCGGGAACCGCCGTACGGCATGAAGATATTGCCCATCCCTTCCATACCGTTGCAAAGCATGACAGACTGGCTCTGTACGGAAAGCGGTCTGCCGAACAGCATGGCACAGACATGCACCGCATATACGCCGATATCCATGATGGCAGCGTTGCCGAAAGCGGGATTGAAAGCATTCAGAATCTCTCCGGCCTTGAAACGGTCGTAGCGGGAAGAGTACTGACAATACTCGAAAACCGCTCTGCGGATGGTTCCGAGACGGGGCAGATTTTCCCGAACTGCCTGAATAGCCGGGTCAAATGCAGGGCGCATGGCTTCCAGGAGGATTCTGTCATTTTCAAAAGCCGCCTGCTGCATGGCCTGCCATTCTTCCAGACAGGTAGCGATGGGCTTTTCGCAAAGTACATGCTTGCCGTGCCGGAGCGCATCCATAGCCTGCGGTGCATGACAGAAGTTGGGGGAAGCAATATATACGGCGTCCAGATCCGACGACAGGAAGGCTTCCATGTCCGTATATACAGTGGGAATAACGTATTTGGCGGCAAAAGCTTCGCCGGTTTCCTGCTTCCGGGAATACATTGCCGTCAGAGCAAAACCTTCGGTTGCCTGCACGGCTTCGCAGAGCCAGTCGCTGACAAAATTACTGCCGATTACACCTAGTTTCATAGCCATAGTGGTCCTCTCCCGATGAGAATGTTTTCTACAGTATACCACAAAAACACAGCCGAATCAAGTCCTCTCTGCAGGATCACGGGAAGCGTTTTTTTCTTTGTGTGTGCGGATCTGCCGGCGCAGTTCCTCAAGGGCCTCCGCCAGTCCGCCGGTATGATCGATCAGACCGCAGTTCACAGCCTGATAGCCGTCGATCAGCGTGCCGGTGTCGGTGGCGATTTCGTCTGTTTTCATGAGCATCTGCCGGAAGTCCTGTTCGCTGACACCGGAGTGATCTGTAATAAACCGGATGATCCGGTCCTGCATCCGCTGAAAATAGAAATAGGTCTGGGGAACACCCACCACAGTTCCGCTCATACGGACAGGATGAATGGTCATGGTGGCGGAGGGAACAATAAAAGATACCCCTGCCGATACAGCCAGAGGAACGCCGATGGAATGACCGCCGCCCAGTACCAGGGAAACGGTGGGTTTGGTCATGCTGGCAACCATTTCCGCAATGGCAAGACCTGCTTCCACGTCGCCGCCCATGGTGTTCAATACCAGCAGCAGACCGTCGATCTCTTCACTTTCTTCAATAGATACCAGCAGCGGAATGATGTGTTCGTATTTCGTGACTTTTTGACCGTCTCCGAGAAGGTAATGCCCCTCGATCTGTCCGATGATCGTCAGACAATGTATGGTTTCCCCTGCGGAACGGGAAATCACCCCGCCGGTTTTCATCAGATAACTGAGATTGTCCGCTTCTCTGGTGTCATCCACTGTTTTGTTTTCGGTGTCTGCGCTGTTTTCCGTTTTCTTCTGCATCTCTTCCTGCATAATAAGCCTCCGATCGGTATTTCGGATTTAGTATGGCAGTGTTTTCTGTTTTTTATGTATGCAAAGAAAAAGGGCCGGAAACCCGACCGCAGTTTCTGTTACTTTCAGTTGCCGGAAGTGTCCAGCGCTTTGTAGTCTTCGATGGTTTTTGCCAGGGAAGTGTTGAATTTGTTTTCGTTCTTTTCCCAGTAGGAGGTAAAGGTTCCTTCCGAAGCAGCTCCGTATACGGCATAGGTGAATACGGAACCGGTACCAATGGCTTTGTCCGCCATCATGATGAAGGGAGAGCCGATGGTAGCATAAATCAGATCCACCATCTGTGCATCAATGGCATCATCGGAGTACTTGATCTTCAGAGCGGTTTCATACCAGGCAGGTGTTACTTTACGGTAAGCTTCGGCGCAGAGTGCTTCAATGGCGGCAAAGGTCGCATCCAGCTTATCGGAAGGAGCGCTGACCGGTACCCCTACACCGCATCCGTTGGCGGTAGCGGCAGCAGAAGTGTATTCCAGATTTTCAGACAGTTTGGGATAGGGAACGATCCCGAAACCGAAATTGGTATTCCGCAGTTCGTGAGAGGTGGAAAGCTGCCCCAGCAGGAACAGAGATTTTTCATTTTCAAAGGTAGCGATCTTGTCTCCTGCTACAGCCATATTATCGGTATACAGCAGTTTGTAGAGAGTATCCGCCCAGGTCAGGGACTGTTCGTTGTAAATGTTCAGTACCGGGAACCCTTCGCTGTCCCGGGTAGAATATTCGATGCCGGTGGACATGGACATGTAGTTGGGAATTCCCCACTGTTCATACCGGAAGCCCAGCAGATCGTTGTCGTCATAGGCGCCGTCGCCGTTCAGGTCGGTAGCGATGGAGCGGCAGTATTCCATAAAGGTGTCCATGGTCCATTCGCCGTTCTGTACCTGTTCGTACAGAATGTTTTCATCGTCGAAATAATTGATGAACAGTTCCTTGTTGAAGAAGGTAGCGGAAGCGCCGAACAGGGTGGTCAGACAGATATCACCGGTAAGGAAATACCGTTTGGAGTTGTCCAGACTGCTTTCTTCCATCAGATCGTTGTACCACCAGGGCTGATCCAGGTCGATATAGGGCTTATCCATCAGGTTGAAGAAATAGCCCTGGATGGACTGCTGGAACAGACGGGAATTCTCTTCGATGATAAAGTCAAAGTCAGAGGCGCCGGCCTGCAGCAGTGTCATAACTTCTGTGGGGAAAACATCCCAGCCGTCCGCCCCTTTGACCCAGTTGAACTTCACATTCAGCCGTTCTTCCACAGACAGATTCCGGTTGTACAGAGCGTCCATGACAACGTCACCGGTCAGCTCAGCAGGGCCGTCATACTGGGCGGAGGTTTCCTGACCGAAATAGAAAATATTCAGGGTGGTTCCTGCAAAATCCAGATCGTCCGGCAGTGTGTCAGGGGTTGTGGCGCGGGTCACTTCGGTTTCTTCCGTGCCGGTTTCCACAGCCGTGTTGGTTTCGGTTCCATCGGTTTCTGCGGAAGTGCTGTCCCCACAGGCAGTCAGTGCGGGAAGAGTCAGCAGGGCACAAAGCAGCAGTGCGAGAATACGTTTCTGCATACGCATAAGTTTCCTTTCAGCTTGTATTTATCAGATATAGTATCATCTTATTATATAGGAAATATGTAAATGAAATACGGATAAAATGTAAATAAGAAATGATATAAAAGGTTTATATCATAAAGAGTTGGCCAAAGTGCGCATGGAATTATGCGGACGGGACCACAAAATATACCTTGACAGAAGCTCTGTGAAATGCTATACTTGGTATAAACATTCTGCAGAAAACAGGAGAATCAATATGACACTGCAATTTATCAGAAAGCCGTTTCAGGCTGCGGGAATGGGCGCACCTTCCGCACTGCCCGGTATCCCTGCCGGATATGCCAACCCCAATCCGCCGAAAGTAAGAGTGGAAGAAGGGTTTCGTGAGGAAGAAGGGAACTGCGTGAACCAGGGGCGGATCCATACCATTCTGCCGTACACGGATCTGGATGAATACGACAGAGATATTCAGACCCGGTACATGGACTGTGCGGTTCTGGAAAACGAATACCTGCGGGCTACTTTTGTACTGGATCTGGGTGGTCGTCTGTGGTCCCTGTATTCCAAGACAGAGCAGAGAGAACTGCTGTATGAAAATCCCGTATACCAGCCCGCCAACCTGGCGCTGCGGAATGCGTGGTTCTCCGGCGGTGTGGAATGGAATATCGGCATGATCGGACACCATCCATTCACCTGCAGCCCTATGTTTGCCAGAGAAGCTACCAACGAAAAAGGCGATCCTGTGCTGATCATGTACGAGTATGAACGGAAACGTGCTACTCCCTACTGCATCAAAGCCACTCTGGACGGGGATCTGCTGCTGGTGAACGTAACCATCGAAAACCCCAAGGACAAGCCTACCTGGATGTACTGGTGGAGCAATATTGCCGTGGAGGAAAAGGAAGGCAACCGGGTTATCGTGCCTGCCAGAGCTTCCTACAAGTACGTGGGACAGGAAGACGGTTACACCCTGGTTACCACGGAAGAAATCCCGTATCAGGGGGACTGGGACGTAACCTATCCCTCCGGCCACTCCAAAGCATACGACTACTTCTTCCGCATCGATCCCGCGCAGCGCAAGTGGATTGCCAATGTGGACAAGGACGGCATCGGCATGGTGCAGTTCTCCACACCCAGACTGCAGGGGCGTAAGCTGTTCGTATGGGGGGCACAGAGCCAGGGCGGTAAAACATGGAACCGCTGGCTGTCCCACAGTGAATCCCGGTATACCGAAATCCAGGCGGGACTCCTTCGTTCCCAGATGGAACACTGTGTAATGCCTGCCCATGAAGTATATACCTGGACGGAAGCCTATGCTGCCTATTCCGGCGATCCCGCCATTCTCCACGGCAAGGATTACGACAAAGCGGCGCAGACCGTAGAAGAAGCCATTCTGCCTAAGTTTGATGTGCTGGAAGGACATTTCGAACTGAAGGATTACAGTGAAGTGAAGCATCTGGGTTCCGGCTGGGGTGCCGTGGAAGAAAAACGGACCGGTAAAAAACTCAGTGCAGACGCATCCGTATCTTTCTGCATCGGGGATGACATTCTGGACAGAGGAGCCAAAGATGCCGCCGTTTTGCTGGAAACAGGTCATCTGCCCAAGCGGGATGCCGCCGACTGGCAGAACATTGAATACATGGCCGGCGAAGAATACATCGCTCTTCTGGAAAACGGCGATACCGACTGGTACACACAGCTTCTGCTGGCCTGCGCTTATTACGAAAACCGGCAGTACGACCAGGCGAAAGCCGCATTCCTGGCTTCCTGGAACGATGCACCCAATCCTATTGCTGCCCGTTCCCTGGGATGGATGTACACCGCTGACGGCAACAAGGAAGAAGCACGCGCCTGGATGGAAAAAGCTCTGCCCATGGTGGGAGATTATGCCCGTCTGCTGATCGATCTGGTTCACTTCTACAAGAGATGCGGTACTGATGAAGATATCTGTGCCCTGATCGATGCTGCCAGCGATGAATGCAAAAAGAACGGCAGAATCCAGATGTACTACGCCGAGTCTCTTGTGCGTCTGGACAGACTGGAAGAAGCCAGAGCACTGGTTACCAAGGATCTGACCATTGCCGATATGAAGGAAGGGGAAGTGTCCACCTTCAATCTGTGGTGCAGTCTGTACCGCAAGATCATTGCCCGGGACGAAAACCGGAAGGCAGAAGAAATCGAAGCATGGGAAATTCTGGAAAAGTACCCGATTCCTGCCGAGATCGACTTCCGTATGTCCTACGTACCGATTCCCAACTCCAAATAAAACGGAATAATACAGAAGGCAGATATGACTCCTCTGAGCTATACCTGCCTTTTTCTGTGTTTATTTCTGTTCTGTCAGAGATTTTTTGAAGGCTTCGTATGCCTCCGTGTTTCCCTTGAATGTAAACATCTGGTTGTCTACCAGCAGATACCGTCCGTTCATGCCGGAAGCCACCTTGTAATCCCGGCGGGCAATGTAGCCTTCCCCCGTCAGACCCAGCTCATCATACTGCCAGCGGTTGCCGGAATACACAGGCATATATTCGCCGTCCCTGGCTACGGTTTTATAGGAGGACAGAACACAGTCCGTCTTCACAAATCCGCCCCAGTCACATACGAAACGCACCACACCGACACCGGGAGCAAACCAGTATTCCTTGTGTCCGCAGTGAGTATGTCTGTAGAAGTAGTAGGTGTAATCATGCGCCACTCCTTCCACTTCACCGTCGATCACCAGATGGAGACAGTTTTCAAAAATCCCGGCAGGTGTTTCCACGGTGCCGCCTTCTTCCACGGAAATCCGGAGAACCGCTTTGTCGCTGTAATCCAGCACCCGTTCTTCCGTGAATCCGGGTACCCAGCGGTTGTCCCAGAGACCGCCGGCACAGGTTTGCAGGAACCGGAAAGGCTTCACACCGAAGATCCCGTTTTCTTCCCCACGGGTGCCCCAGGGCCCGGTTTCCATAGACGAGAAAGCAGATTCCGTGTAGGTGATCTTGTTCTCCGTTACATTTACAAAGGATCCGTTGATGGAGGAAGGGCAGAACCGCCATCCCATGGCATCATAGGGAATCTTTTCCTCCAGATATTCCAGTGCACCCAGCGCATACGCAGTACATTCCTGATTCTGGTTTTCCATGATAATCCGTCTGCACATGGCCGCCGCCCCTTCAAAATCCTTCTGGCTGCATTTCTGGGAAGCCGCGGTCAGAAGTACCGTTCCGTCATTTGTCAGCTCTTCCCAGCCTTTTACAAGCCCTGCAAAGTTGATGCAGGAGAGGGAGACCGCGTTGTCATCCAGCTGTTCGATCACATATTCGTTGAGCTCATGGATCACTTCCGGACGATCGGGACGTTCATACCGCCATGTATTACCCACCGCCAAAGGCAGATACCCGGTACCGCCTTTGATTTCATAAGAAACCAGTACTTCCGTTGTAAGGGAATCCCCTGTATAACCGTCCCAATGGGAAATCTCTTTTACGATCCCGATACCTTCCTTATACCAGATGTCGTATACATTACTCTCATCTTCGGTTTTCCGCAGATGCATGCACCCGGTAAATACACCTGCAGGTGTTACTACGGTGTCATCCATGCTTACGATCTCACGCCATCCGCAGGAGGTACCGTCTTTATCAACCATTTCTTCCTTTGCACCGGCTTCATACGGGATGGTTTTCGGGAAGAAATACCGGTCACCGCTGCATCCGGCAAAGTAGAATACAGGGATGTCGTAGTCGCAAAGTGCTTCCGACCAGGCGTAATTGCATCCGGGCTGGTTCTGATAGTAAGGCTGCCCGTTCTCAATACGCCATTTTTCACCGGTCAGGCATACATTGATGGGTTCTGCGTACTGTTGATCCCGCAGAAATTCCATGGCTTTCATACCGGCGATGGTGTTGCCGTACATGGCATCTGTCTTACCGTAAACACGAAGGTGTTCCATGGCTTCGGCCAGCAGTCTGTCCGCTTCTGCTTTTCCTTCTTCTGTGGATTTGTCTGTATAATGCGCCATCCAGAAATGGTGATATCCCAGTTGATAAGCCTTGTCTTCACCGTCCGGGAAACCTTCCAGTGCCGGCAGAATCGTTTCTACTGTGTATTTCAGCTTCTCCCCATCACTGCCCAGTTTCCAGCAGATGTCCAGCGAAATGTTTCCGAAAGCGTTCACATTCCCGTATTTCCGGGCGTTTTCCAATGCTTCTGCCTGGTACTTTCCTTCATCCGCATTATACGCAATCATGGAAGACTTTACTGCATACTTCTTCACATCCTCCGCATAGGAAAGATTCCCGATGAGATCCTTCACCTGTTCGTAGGCTTTGTCAAACCCATCCATGGTACCGTAAATCTTATGATATTTCGCCAGCTCATCCACTTTCTTCTGTACCGTTTCCAGAAAGTTGTCCGGCAGTTTGGTGTTGTTGTCCATACCGTTCTCCTTTTTCAGTTGTTGTCTGGCATCGTGGATCCGCCGCTTCACCGTCCCCAGGGGCAGGGAAAGCCGTACGGATATCTGTTCCAGTGTCAGGTGGTGCCAGAAATAGAGAAGTGCCGTTTCTCTCAGGGCAGGGGAAAGACTGTGCAGCCGGTTCCGCCACGTGTCCAGCGATTCTCTGGCGCAGTACAGCAGTTCCGGAGAACGTCTGTCTGCCAGTGCCAGGGCGGTTTCTTCCGGTTCTGTGCGGGGCGTGCGCATCACCAGATTCAGATATTTGTTTTTCAGGATCCGGGTGAGCCACGATCCGATTTTCTCTATGTCCCGCAGGGTTCCCAGTTTCATATACCCGTCGATCAGGGTTTCCTGTACCAGATCCTCTGCCGTGTGGGTCCTTCCGGAGAGCGCATACGCCGTATGGTACAGCTTCTGCATATACGCCGATACGATCATACTGTATGCTTCCGACTCACCGGCAAGTACCCGCCTGATGGCATCCGCTGTCTCCGGAGAAATGGATTCCGTTTTTTCTCTGTCCATTCCGACACCTCCTTTCTTTCAGAATGTATATCAACCATGGTTTCATATATACAGACACGCTGCAGCTGGAAAAGGTTCGGTGATTTTGCTAAAAAAACAGAAATTTCCGTAAATCCAAAACAGACCCCGTATCATACGAGGTCTGTAATGTATGCAAAAATTTACTTCTTGGGCATCATCTTTTCCATGCCGCCCATGTAGGGACGCAGGGCTACAGGAATATTGACGGAACCGTCGGCATTCAGGTTGTTTTCCAGGAATGCGATCAGCATACGCGGAGGCGCAACAACGGTGTTGTTCAGGGTGTGTGCCAGATACTTCTTCTTGCCGGCAGCCACACGGATCTTCAGACGGCGGGACTGTGCATCGCCCAGGTTGGAGCAGGAGCCCACTTCGAAGTACTTCTTCTGGCGGGGAGACCATGCTTCCACGTCGCAGGACTTCACCTTCAGGTCGGCCAGGTCACCGGAGCAGCATTCCAGCGTACGTACGGGAATGTCCAGAGAACGGAACAGATCCACAGTGTTCTGCCACAGCTTGTCGTACCACATCATGGAGTCTTCCGGCTTGCAGACAACGATCATTTCCTGCTTTTCGAACTGGTGGATACGATATACGCCGCGTTCTTCGATGCCGTGTGCACCCTTTTCCTTACGGAAGCAGGGAGAATAGCTGGTCAGGGTGTAGGGCAGTTCTTCTTCGGGAACGATCTGGTCAATGAATTTACCGATCATGGAGTGTTCGGAGGTACCGATCAGATACAGGTCTTCGCCTTCGATCTTGTACATCATGGCTTCCATTTCCGCAAAGCTCATAACGCCGGTCACCACATCGGAACGGATCATGAAGGGCGGTACACAGTAGGTAAAGCCGCGGTCGATCATGAAGTCACGGGCATAGCTGATCACAGCGGAGTGCAGGCGGGCGATGTCACCCATCAGATAGTAGAAACCGTTACCGGCAACGCGGCGTGCGCTGTCCAGATCGATCCCGGCAAACCGTTCCATAATATCGGTGTGATAGGGAATTTCAAAATCCGGAACCACGGGTTCGCCGAACTTTTCGATTTCCACGTTTTCGCTGTCGTCCTTGCCGATCGGCACAGAAGGATCGATGATGTTGGGGATGATCATCATGATCTTCTTGATCTGTTCAGCCAGTTCGGCTTCGCGTACTTCGATAGCAGCCAGTCTTTCCGCCTGTTCGGTAACCAGCTTCTTCATTTCTTCGGCTTCTTCCTTCTTGCCCTGACCCATCAGCATACCGATCTGCTTGGAGAACTTGTTGCGGTTGCCGCGCAGTTCGTCTGCTTCCAGCATGATCCGGCGGTTTTCTTCGTCCAGTGCGATCACTTCGTCTACCAGGGGCAGCTTGGAATCCTGGAATTTGTTTCTGATGTTCTGTCTTACAACATCGGGATTGTCTCTGAGAAATTTGATGTCAAGCATGGTGTATCTCTCCTTGTAAATAATATTTGAAATAAAAAACAGCCGACCATCCATACATGTGTATGGGACGAATCGACTCCGTGTTGCCACCCATATTGCCGCTCGGTCCTGTCCGGACAAAACGACCTCTTCATTAACGGTATGATATGGGATACCATCCCCCCACTCATCGCGGGCTGCTTGGAAAGTGGAACCGTAACTTCCGCGGAATGCCTTGCACCATACGGCATCTCTCTTGACCGTTTCCGAAACGACGTCTTTCCGCACTGCAGAATAAACTATAGTATAGTATACCCCAATCTGACAGGATTTGCAAGCGTTTTTGCGAAAATTCCCCTGAAAATTTATGACAGAAAGTCCTTGCCAAAACAGAAAAGATTTGTTATAATGAACCAAACCAATATGTTTCCGGAGGTATATCATGTACGTACAGCTTCCGCCTCTGCAGGAGGATAAAATACTGCATTTCCCCTATTTTCCCACAGTATACCAGTGTGTGATTTTCCGCAACTGGGGACTGGTTCCAGCGGATCGTATCGCGTCTGTGATCGGTACCGATGAAAAAACGGTGCGCACGGCTGCCGCAGAAATGGGACTGGATCCCAATGAATCCGTGAACCCCGACTGGATGACCAAGGGGTATATCACGATCATCCACTATAACTGGCATATTCTGTCTTACGACGATATCTGCACAATGCTGCAGTGGACGCCGGAGCGGCTGGCATATACTCTCCGGGAGGACGATTTTCTGGAAGTGAAAATGGGTCGCTTCAAACCTGCTGTGCCGGACTGTACCTACCGCCCTCTGACGGATGCGGAAAAGACAGAAACGGAAAAAATCTGCCGGATCATCCGGGAAACCACAGAAAAACTGCCGCCTGTCACCGATGCACCCTTTGACTTTAATCCCCATTTTGCCCATCATGGCGGTGAACCTATGGTGATTGAAAATCCACGGTTTGAGGAACGGTATCTGTACTCCTACTGTGCGCTGTACGGAGATACGTTTTCTGACCGGGCGCTCTTGGATGCCTCTTTCCCGGACAAACTGCTGGAAGCCTATGCCGCAAACGGTATCACGGGCATCTGGACCCATGTGGTGCTGTATACCATCGTTCCGTATCCTTTTGATCCTGCTTTGTCCGAAGGCTGGGAAGCCCGGCAGGAAGGTATGCGGTATCTGACGGAAAAGCTGGCGAAATATGGACTGAAACTGTTCTTCTATTTCAATGAACCCCGTGCCATGCCGGAATCCTTCTTTGCCAGACATCCGGAACTGCGGGGACGTAAAAAGGATACCTACAGTACATTATGTACCAGTCTGCCGGAAGTGCAGAACTATCTGCGGGACAGCGCTGCTATGCTGGCTAAAAATATTCCTTTGCTGGGCGGCTTTTTCACCATTACCGCATCGGAAAACCTGACAAGCTGCCACAGCCATGCACCTCTGCAGGGGGCAAGCGGATGTCCGCGCTGTGATGCTCTGGGCAAGACCCGCACCGACACATTTGCCCTGGTCAACCGTCTGATCCTGGAAGGGGTATCCAGTGTGCCCGGTTCTGCTGTCCGCGTGATTGCCTGGAGCTGGGGATGGGATCCCTCCGAAACGCCGGAAGTGATCGAAAAGCTGCCGAATGAGGTGGCGGTTATGAATGTCAGCGAACAGGCTGTACAGAAAAATATCGGCGGCACTGTCACCAGCGTGATTGACTATTCTCTGTCGGTGGAAGGGCCAGGGGAGTATTCACTGTCCACCTGGCGGAAAGCACATAGAGAAGGGCATAAGGGATACGCCAAAATGCAGCTGAACAATACCTGGGAGATCGCAGCGGTCCCCTGTATTCCGGCGTTTGAAAAAGTATACCGCCATCTGCGTCGGCTGTGTGAAGCGGGAGAAGCAGCGCCGGACGGTCTGATGCTGAGCTGGACACTGGGTGGATATCCCTCTCCCACCATCGGTCTGGTATCCCGGTTTTTGGATGCTGCCAAACCCATTCCGGAGCTGTCCGAAATATATGCGGAAATGTTCCCGTCGGCAGATATTCCTGCCATTACGGAAGCGGTGCATCTGTTCAGTGAAGCCTTTGACGCCTATCCCTTTGATATAGGCTGTGCGTACCACGGTACCCAGTTCCACGCACCGGCCAACTGGCTCTTTGCTGAAAAAACAGGCTTCCATGCCACCATGACCGGTTTCCCCTATGACGATCTTGTGGGATGGCGGAATATTTTCCCGGAAGAAACCTATATGCACCAGCTGAAGATCCTCTCCGACGGATGGAGCAAAGGAATGGAAATTCTCACCCCGGTCTGCGCCGATAGCGATGATCCCGTCCTGCGGGAACTGTGGGACTGTGCGGAGGTCTGCGATGCGCATTTCCGTTCCATGTATCTCCAGTGTCTGTTCGTATGTCTGCGGGACGGTCATCCCGTACAGACAGAGCTGACCATTCCGGACATTCTGGCGGAGGAAGAATCCATCAGTCTGCGGGTTGCTGCTGTGCAGGCGCACAATCCCATGATCGGGTATGAATCTACCAACCATTACGTCTATTATCGCAATCATCTGCTGGAAAAAGTCGTAAACTGCCGGTATCTGGCAGAACGGATGCAGTAACGGTTTTTCGGCTGCATTCCGGAACAGGCTTGACAACCTCCGTTTTCTGTGCTATACTGATAGCAAACATGAGAACGGAGGTTCTTTTTATGTCCGATATTCTTTTCCGGACACCGGAATATGTGTTTTCTTACCGTACTGCCGGCATTCTGATCCGTGACGGAAAGGTGCTGCTGCAGAAACCGGATGATGATGAGGGATATGCCATCCCCGGCGGTCATGTTGCGTTTGGCGAAACCAATGCGGATACCCTGATCCGGGAATACCGGGAGGAATGCGGTGCGGAGATTGGTGTGGATTCCCTGTGTGCTGTGGCGGAAGTTTTCTTCCCCTGGGGAGACAAGCCATGCCATCAGCTCTGCACCTATTTCCGTGTACACCTGAAGGATCCGGACAGTCTGCCATGCACAGATACCTTTATGACCAAGGAGCATCTGGAAGGCCGGACATTTCCGGTGCGTTTTTATTGGATGCCGCTTGAAAAACTGGATACACTGCTGATATACCCACCACAGATTGTGCCTGTGATTCAGGATCCGGCACTGTCTGTCCAGCATTTTATATATCGGGAGGAGTGAGAATATGGTATTGCAGCCGATCCCTTACATAGCCGGCGAACATGCAGCGTTGATACAGACATGGCTGGATGATGACGGAATCTGCGGAACCGGTATTGAGGACTGGGATGAAGATGTTCGCTACTGGCGGGAAGAATCTCCGGACACATTCCAGGTGCTCCTCTTCGGTACGCCCGAGCCAACAGCCGCTGTGTACTACTTTACCGAACCGGATAACCTGCACATCGGTGCTCTCCTTGTGAATCCGGAAAAGCGCGGCCGGGGGATCGGTTCGGCAATTCTGAAATATCTCCTGTATACGCATACCAATTACAGCAAAGCCACCGCTGTGATATACCCGGACAATACGGCTTCCGAGCAGGCTTTCCGGAATGCCGGATTTGTATATGTAAGAAGCCATGAAGACATGACGGCGACATATTGGGAATGGCACAAACCTTCCGTTACCATAGCAGAAGAGGGAGAACTGGAACCAAAGATGTACGGTGCCGGAAAGCCTTACCGGTTTGTGGTGGTTTTCGCCCGGTATCAGAACAAATGGCTGTATGTCCGCCATAAGAGACGTCGCTCCTGGGAAACAGCAGGCGGTCATATTGAACCGGGAGAAACACCGCTGAAAGCAGCCAAAAGGGAACTGTGGGAAGAAACGGGTGCTGTGGAGTATACAATCCGATATGCCTTTGACTATCATGTGGATAACAACGCTGCGGTACGGCGGGATCACGCCGCCGGTCAGGTGTTTATCGCGGAGATTACCAGCCTTGGCCCCATACCGGCGTTTGAGATGGCAGAGAGCAGCCTGTGGGATACATATCCGCCCACAGAGGAGCTGACCTATCCCGCAATCCTGCCTGAACTGTATGGCAGGATCATAACTCTGTAAAGTAAAAAGAAACCAGCCGACGGGATTTTTATACCGCAGCGGCTGGTTTTGTGATAGGTTTGTTCTTATTCCAGAGCTTCGTATGCTTCCAGAATGGCGTCCAGCTTGGACTGGGTAACTTCCGTTATACCAGCCAGTGTGGATGCGGCGTTGGAAGTGGATTTCTGGTTGATATCCGAACGGAATACCAGGATCAGATTGTTCAGGCTGGCGGAATACACATATCCGAAATCAAAACGTATACCATTGTAAATCAGATCGATCATATCGGCTACATTTTCATCTCTGGCAAGCTTTTCCTTCACCGTGGTCTGGTAGTAAGACATGGTACAGCTGCGGTAAGATTCTGCACAGAGGGCTTCCAGAACAGCTGCAGACAGCTCCGGATCACCGGCAGACAGCGGAATTACAAATACAGAGAAGCCATTGTGGGTAAAGCCGCTGTAGGTGGACTGGGTTTCGTCCAGCTTGGGACAGGGAAGAATGGCGTAATCGCTTTCCATATCCCGCATGCTTTCGCTTAGGCTGAGACGATAGATACACAGCATTGCGGTATCATTCACCAGTTTGCCGGTCAGGGTGGTGTAGTCTTCTTTCCAGCAATAGTTGTTTTCAAACAACAGTTTCTTGGTTTTTTCGGTATAGGTGTATGTGCGTTCGTCCTGGAATGCCAGTTCCGGTACAGAGGAATCCTTGGTTGTGATCAGATTCACTTGCGTGGAACCCAGCAGAGCATCACTGATCAGCCCTACAGCATCCCGAACCACACCATATACATCATCATAGTCCGCTTTGGAGTCACCGTTTACGTCATGGTACATATCCGCCAGACGCATGAATTCGTCCATGGTCCATTCTCCGGCACGAACAGTATCAAAGATGTTGTAATCACCGTAATAGTCTTTCAGCAGTTTCATATTGCAGAAGGTAACATAAGAACCGCGCAGCATAGTCTGGCTCAGATCCCCTACGGCAGTATAGAGTTTATCATGCAGAGAAATATGTCTACTGAAGGACTGATTCCACCAGGGCATGTCGAAATCCAGATAGGGCAGATTGTTCAGATTATAAAAATGATTGGACAGAATCAGCGGTGTGGTCTGGCTCATATGATTCCCGGCGAAATCATAAGTAGGGTCTCCTGCCACAACAGCCGCCTGAATCAGTGCATTCACTTCCGTTCCGGCATGTACCTCATCATTGGTGGTAACATAATCAAACTTTACATTCAGCCGGTCTTCCACCAGAATATTCCGGTTAAAAATAGAAGAATCCACAGCGTCCCCGGTATCTTCCGCATTGATTTCCACCTGTACGTCACGGTCGGCACCACGATGCAGAATAGTCACAGTTTTTCCGCCGAAATCCAGATCTGCAGGAAGCGTGTCGGGCATATTTTCCCGGGTGATTTCTGCCTGTTCTTCCGTTTCCAACACGGTAGCATCGGTCTGCGCTTCTGATTCTTCAACGGATGTGTTTCCGCAGCCAGCCAGCATCAGTGCTGCAAGCAGGCCGGCAAGCATTCTTTGATTTTTCATATATTCAAACCTCATTGTTTTTTTATAGTATAACACATCCGGTTGTAATTTGCAATAAAGAACCGGCATAAATACACAAAAAAGATCTCCTCTCGGGAGATCCTTTTTGTGTGTATAAAGTTCTGTCAGAATTACAGACCCTTCTTGCTTCTTTCGATGTGTTCCAGCTCGGTTTCGTTGTAGGTGGTAACGTGACCCGGGATGGGCATCAGCTTTTCGCTGATAACGTCGATGATACCGTCAGCCTGCGGGAAGAAGTACTTTTCCAGTTCGAA
>SVSN01000048.1 GCA_015064285.1 Oscillospiraceae bacterium
CTGATAATATTTTCTGAGACCGCCGAAAATTCTGTTTAAACCTATGAATAAATACTTCCAATCAGACGAAACTTAAATATAAAGCAGCATCTGAAAGGAAGTATATTTCATGCCTTTCTTTATTTTTGTGGTTAATAAATATACCCACAAGTGTAATATGAAATATTATCAGAAGGATCATAACAAATGAAATACAGTATCTTTATAAACCTGCTGTACTTCTGTGGAATGAATGGTAGAGCATAGTAGAGTTACAGACGAACCACAGGTTCACTTACATATATTTTCTGATAGAACAACTGTGTTACAAATTTTTGAATTTATTTTACGAGTGAATTTAACATAATTCTATACAGATCCTTTTAACATTTTAACGGAATTGCGAGATAATTACAAGCACTATATTTGCTTTTTTAGGAACAAAATTGATATCTATTCCGTGTGCTGTTAATCAGGTCATCTTAAAGTCTCAGAAGCATTTTTTTGGTTGTTAATGAATAAATATTTGTGTATAGTCCTAACATAAATCCTCCTTCGGTTCTGATTAAGTACACCGATTCCGAATCGGCGGATCGCCAGTGCATTGCAGAGGATCCCGAACATTTTCGGTGAAATCAGCTGTTCATCAGCAAGATCGGCGATGGTAATGTGCTTGGTACCGAGGTATAAATCCTTCGCACAGCAGAACAGGGTGTAGGCTTTTTCATCCACCGAGCCGAGGTTGATCTTTTCGAAGCGGATGCAGTTTTTCTCTACCTGATTCTGTATTCTGCGCCAGAGCTGCTGTTCCGTTTGCGATCTTGCATTCGGGAAACGGGCATTCCTCAAGACTGCATTTTCCGCTGTGGTAATACAAGCAATACTGACAGTTGGTTTGTGAAGCAGGGATTGAATCCCGATGATAAATATAAGTTCCGTAACCGCGCGGGAGAAAGTTGGGTATCCCCTGCATCATGACTTCGTATCGCAAAAGAGAAGTGTTTGTTGTAAAATACATTTTTCTATCCTCTTTTCTGGAAAAATAAAAAACGGCCGTTTTGAAATTTTTCTCAAAACGACCGGTGAGGCGTGAAATATTATGTGATTTTTGTTCTGGATCAGGGTTCGAATCTATTGGAAAGAGGAATCCATCTACGGAATTTGAAAAAATAATATGAGCCAAATTGAGGGTATAAAATGCAAAAAAGCTCGATATTCTCGAGCTTTTTTGTTGGTACATCTTTTTTGTACCGCTTGTATGGCGCGCCACGCAGGATTCGAACCTCATCCGGACACGCCGGGGGCAAGTTTCATCAGCTTTTGTGCAGAGCTATCGGCAGCCGGAAACTTGCACGCAGTTTCTCACCCTGCCCGACGGCAACAAAAAAGAGCTACCAGACGGTAACTCTTTTTATGGCGCGCCACGCAGGATTCGAACCTGCGACCTACCGGTTCGTAGCCGGGCACTCTATCCACTGAGCTAGTAGCGCATACACTCTTTTCGGTGCCCATATATGATACCACAAACGAACCGGTTTGTCAATAGGTTTTCTTAATTTTTTTTGTGCGTGCAGGAACTTTTTTATTTGCCCCAGCTTTCAGCCAGAGAGGCAATGCCTGTTTCGATGGCTGTTTTCTGAGCGGCAATCAGCGAAGCACCGGAGCCGGTCTTGTTCTTGACTTCTCCATTGATGGCACTGTGCAGATCCTTGCCGAAGCCAAAGGTCAGGCCGATGTCAATGTGGGTGTTCTGCATGGCGATTTCCAGCATTTCCACGGATTCTTCATTCCGCAGACCTTTATGTTCCACAACAGAATCGATGTATTCCGGCACAACCTGTACCATGCTTTCGTAGGATATGGCGTCCATGATCTTAGCGGACATTTCCACATCACTGCAGGATACCGGGAAACCGAATACAAATGCATTATTGTAGGCGCTGGTGGTGTAGTTCTGCTGGGTTTCATCGTTCTTGGGGAAGGGAAGCAGACCATAGGTGAATTCCAGTTCCCGGAAGTTCTGGGATTTGCATACTTCCGCGGTCAGGAACAGAGCACGTTCTGCGGTAAAGGCGTAGATGTATCCGCCTTTGTCGGCGTCCATGTCGGAGTTGGCACCCAGATAGGCCGCACCGTCCGCAAAGCTCAGCAGTTCCACACAGGTGTCCAATGCATTGGAAAAGGCCTCAGTGTCGGCGGTCATCCGGATTTCGCCGTTTTCGTTCTTCACCATGGCGGCTCCCAGACCTACCATGAACTTGTAGGGCGAGTCGTCCTTGATGCTCATACCGTATACCGCGCTGCCGTCTTTGTTCCAGGCGTAGCTTTCGTCACCGCCCAGAGAGGCTGCGGTCAGACAGTATTCGTGAAGCTTATCAAATGTCCATTTGCCTTCTCTGACCAGATCGTAAGGCATTTCCATCCCACGGTCGGTGATCATGTCTTCATTGAAGAACAGTACCCAGAAAGAGTCGTACAGCATAATGGAGGCGGAACTCATCCCGGCGGGCAGAGTGCCGTATACGGTCAGGGTGTCGTTGTAGGACTGGTTGTACCAGGGGGAGGACAGGTCGATACAGCCGATGTCTTTCAGGTTGTGCAGATAGGAGCCGGTCAGTACATCCGCACCCATGGTGGGCGGTACAAATGCCATGTCATAGGTATTGTCTCCGGCAGTCACGGCAGTACGGATGGTATCCAGCAGCGGTGCGAAATAGTTGTCTGCCGGGGTCACAAGCTCCGTGATTTTGATGTTCATGTTTTCCTCTACGAAGGCGTTGCGGGTATACAGCGCGTCGTTGAGGACTTCTCCGTTGATTTCTTCCCGGGTGATCAGAGTATGCATGGAGTAGATATTGTCCATGTTGATGATCTGGAAGTTATGTCCGCCGTAGTCGATTCCGGTATAGTCATAGCCTTCCTTTTCGGTTTCGGCTTCGGTCTGGGCCACATCGGTGTCAGGGGCTTCATCGGTTTCTCCGGGCTGTGCCGTGCTGCCGCAGGAGGTCAGGAGCCATGCAGCCAGCAGGAGCAGCGCAAGCGATTTTTTCATGTGTAAGATCCTCCTTGTTATGAAATTTTTGGGTGGAATCGTAATATATTCAGGGGAGCAGAGCGTATTTATTCCCCTCTGGCGTCTGCAATGGCAGCTTCAATGGCGGGGATTTTCTTGGTGGCGGTGGAAACATATTCCCGCTTGTTGCCCTTGAACAGCTCCGTGAAGATCCCGTCCTTTACATTGTCGTTGAACATGGTCATTCCCAGATCATAACAGATGGAATCCATAATGATGTCCAGCATCTGCGCAGAAATGCTGTCCCGGCTGACCTTCTGTTTCAGGGTTACTTCATAATATGCAGGCATAACATCCCTCCAGGACAGCCAGTGGAGGGTTTCCAGAACAGCGCCGCACAGCTTCGGATCCTTGGCGGTAGTGGGAACAACCATGGCACGGGTACCGGCTTCTACCATCACACCGTACTGCTCCTGATCGGCAGTGTACTTGGGAAAAGGAACGATCCCAAAATCGGACACCATGTCACGAAGAGAGATGATGCTGTAGAAAGTCTGGTCTGCAAAGAGAGCCTGATCATCCTGAAAATAGGTGTCTTTGAGCCAGTATGTATTGGAACTTTCCGATTTGGTGTACCAGAATCCGGTTTCCCAGCACATATCGGACACCTTGGTGAAAATTTCTTCGATCAGCGGATTGTTCAGCAGAGCAATATTCACACTGCCGTCCTCCATCATTTCGATGGTGCGGACTCTGGCAGAGGCGAGGAAATTCACAGGCAGGGCATTCCGGCCGCCTACAATGGCGTAAATATCATCTGTTCCCCATTCGCCGTCCCCATTGGCGTCACGCATGGCGGTCTGACCCATTTCCTGCAGCTTGTCCAGCGTCCAGGTACCTTCCAGAACCAGATCATAGGGACTTTCCAGACCAAGATCCGCAGCCATATTCTGGTTGAAGCACAGCACATGGGTCATGTCGTACATCCCGATCTGTGCGGAACCGTAGGAAATATAGGTGGCATCGGTGAAATTGATGGTTTTGTTTACATCCTGGAACCAGTACGGTTTGGACAGGTTTACGTGCTCCAGAGAACCGATGTCGGTAAAGTACCCTTCGTTGGTCATTACAAAAGCGCGGCGTTCCAGCAGCATGGCAAGGTCATAGGCCTGATCGCCTGCCAGAACGGAGTTGGTGAAGATGTCCAGAGAAACCCATGCGTCGCCGGGGACATGGTCATCCAGAAAGTCAATGTTGTACTTTTCCGCAACCGTCTGGGTACGGTCATACATGGCATCGTTGAGGATATCACCGGTCTGTTCGTTGATGGCCGTGATGGTATGCTGGGTGCCGGTGGAACTGGACAGAACCAGAAAGCCCACACCGCCGAAATCCATAGGAGACAGATCGTCCGTCAGCTCCGTTTCGGTTTCTGCCGGGCTGGTTTCCTCTGCCGGAGCGGTATCTGCTGTGGTTTCGACGGCAGCATTACCGCAGGAAACCGCGGCAGGTGTCAGCATCAGCATAGCCAGAAAGAGTGCAAGTTCCTTTTTCATGACAATATTCCTTTCTTTAGGCTTATTTTCCGTTTTTCATATCCTGTCTTTTCTTCCAGGTTTCGTAGCCGTAAGGCATGGGGGCCAGAGGCAGCTTGGCACGGGGAATATAGGAGATGCGCAGATTGGTGCAGCCGAAGGGAACCAGCTCGATTTCCTGTTCCCAGTGTACATCGGCGGGACCTGTGAACAGATCCATGGTCTTGATTGCATAAGGCGGATACGAGAACAGTGCCTTATAGCCGGGGAGACGAAGCTTCAGCGGGGGATTTTCCCAGACATAACCGTTCATGGGACATTCTTCCACGGCAACGGCGGCAGGATCGGTATCTTCCGCCATGGCAATATTCCATGTGATGTCGAATTTGCGCATTCCGTTGGATTCATACTGGTCGGCATTCCGGTCATAGTCAAATGCTGCGTGGACAGACCACCAGTTCCAGCCTTCCGGCAGCGGTGTTCTGGGATATCCGGGGATCTGATGCCAGTATTCCGGCACCTGGAAAGCAAACAGCAGAGGTCCGTATTCCACGGCCATGGGGTACCTGCCGTAAGCGTCACCATCGTCCACCCGGGATATATCCACGGTCATGGGCAGGGTCACGGTGATCACGTCCCCGTCCTTCCGGCAGCCGTCCACTGTGTACCAGGTGCCGGCTTCGGCGGCGGCTTCGCAGGGCTTTCCGTTGACGGTGAACTTTGCATTTTTACACCAGCCGGGTATCCGGAAGTGCAGGGCAGCATTGCCGTCGGTCACACCGGAAACGGTGCAGGTTATGGTGTCACGGAAGGGATAGGCAGTGTCCATCTTAAGGGTCAGTTCCCCGAAGTTGATTACAGCAGGGCCGTAGGCTGCCACATACAGACCATCGTCTCCCCGGAAAGCCATATCCCGCAGGAAACCGGGGATAACCCAGGTGGAGGTCACGGGACAGCAGGCAGTGGGGTACACCGGTGCATACAGCTGCATGGAATTATG
The DNA here is from genome assembly GCA_015064285.1 of Oscillospiraceae bacterium. GTDB lineage: Bacteria > Bacillota > Clostridia > Oscillospirales > CAG-272 > UMGS1696. Next base: position 5,528 of record SVSN01000048.1, read on the forward strand.
GAACTGGCAGGATTCTTCCGTTGCGTGAATCTGATTGGGTGAGGACATATAGGCGATGGCTTTTTCGTCCTTCTTTCTGGCACCCTGTGCGCCGTTAAACACGATCCGTTCAATCAGGTCCATGTACTGCGGATCTCCGGATGCGGCTTCCAGATGGGAGAGGGAGTGGTGCAGGAAGGCAAAGGCGCAGTATTCCGTTTCCACAGCGGCGGACACCGGACTCAGGTATTCCGCATTGCAGGGAACCCCGCCGGTACGCTGAATGGCTCTGGGATAAAGCTTTTCTACGCCTTTTACAGCAGCATCCAGATTTTTTTCGTCCCCTCCTGCCAGATAGGCATCGGCATAAATCCACAGGTCAGTGACATATCCGGCGGCGTGCTGGGAATTGTAGATCAGTGGTTCGAAACGCATGGCATTCTGGGAGTAGCAGTACAGGTCGTTCCGGTTGCCGAAGTCGATGTAGTCGTTGACGAAATCCAGCAGGCGGGTGTCACCGGTATGCAGATAGCACAGAGACATGGATTCCACCAGCGTCATACCGGCATAACGGGTCTTGTTGTCCCCGGCCCAGTTGTCGCAGAACCAGAGCATACACCGGTGTACGGCTTCCAGAACGTCTTCTCTGCCGGTGGCGTCATAGTAAGCCAGCATGGCTTTCATGCCGCAGTTGGTGCCCCAGGCGTTATAGTCGTCCATTTTATCATCGTCATCGCCGTAAGTTCCCATGTAGCCGTCGGGATCCTGATTCTTCAGCACCCCGTCCACCCATTTGTGGGCCTTATTTTTCAGGAATTCGTCGTCCAGTCCGAAAGCCAGCAGCATGAGCCCGTACCAGAAGTTGCCGGAGATTTCCGCACCCCAGCCGGCTTTGCAGCCGCCCCAGCCCTCATGTGTCACCTTGTTGACATAAGGCAGTGCGATCATCTCGGGTTCCAACTCGTCGATGTGGCCCCCCATACCGTCGCGGCTTCTTTCCAGCTGTTCTTTCAGCCATCCTTCCGGACGGATTGACCCAAGCTTCAGCGGACGCAGTTTTCCGTGGGACTGTATTTTCATAGTGACATACCTCGTTTTCTGGAAAATGTTGATTTATCCTTATTGTAGCACAAAAACCGGCGGAAAACAAGTATTCTGATCCAAGTCTGTGCAGATTCCGGGAAATACCGACAGACTTTCACATAAATTTCACACATACCATGAAAATTTCACGGGATAAGAATTGCATTCCGGAAGATTCTGTGCTATAATAATACGATTTCATATATTACTGCAATCGGAAAGGAGCATATTTCACCAATGGATATGCAAAATATGCCGGTGGATAACCGGAAAGAAAAGCGCAATGCCATACTGATTACCATTGCCGTAGTTGTTGTGGCTGCCTGTGTGATCGGCCTTGTCGTATACAACAATCTGGCCGACAGCGGGTATTTCCTGCGCCGTGATGTTGCCGCGCAGAGTGAAAACTTTACCGTAAACGGGTCTATGATGACCTATTATTTCTTCTCCAACTACAATCAGTATGCCTCCATGTTTACCCAGATGGGGCTGAATACATCCTATTCGCTGAAGTCCCAGTATGCGGATGAAGCAAACGGGATTACCTGGTTTGACTACATGGCTACCCTGACCCAGTCTTATGTAGGGGAACTGCTGGCGCTGTGCGAAGCCGCCAAAACAAACGGCGTGGAACTGACAGCGGAAGACCAGACCATGATCGATGCCAATATCGCTGCCATGGAAGAAGCTGCTGCGGAATATGGCTATAACCTGAACACCTATCTGATGGCCATGTTCGGTTCCGGCGTAAAGGTGGAAGATGTGCGGGACAGCATGGAACTGTCTGCCCTGAGCAGCAAATATTATGCCGAGTTCTATAACGGCCTGAGCTACTCCGATGCGGAATATGAGGCATATTATGAAGCCAACAAGGCATCTTTCCAGAATGTGGATCTGATCACCTGCACTGTACGGCAGAATGATTTCATGGAAACCGATGAAAACGGCAACCCTCTGGGCAATATTTCCGAAGCTGCCGCAAAGGCTAAGGAATATGCGAATACCATCGCTGCTTCCGATTCTGCCGATGCTTTCAGAGATGCCGTTCTGGCATACAATACCGACATTGTGGGTCTGAGTGCCGATGAAGCGAAAATGGCTCTGGCTGCCGGTACCATCAATGGTATGACCGCAACGCCCGGCAATGCCGCAAGCGACTGGGCATTCTCCGCCAGAACCGGGGAAATCAAGGTTGTGGATGCCAGCGGCGGTGCAACCTATGATGTATACTACCTGACCAAGGCCGCATACCGGGATGAAGATCCCACCAGAAATGTGCGTCACCTGCTGCTTTCCACCGAAACCTACGGGGAAGAAACCGAAAAGGCCGCACAGACCATTTATGATGAATGGAAGAACACCGGCTTTGATCTGGATACCTTTGCTGCACTGGTTTATCAGTTCAGTGAAGATACCGGTTCTGTGAACACCGGCGGTCTGTACGAGAACGTGTCCCAGGGCGACATGGTACCTGAATTTGACGCATGGCTGTTTGATTCTTCCCGCAAGGAAGGGGACACCGGCATGGTGAACACCACCTACGGTACCCACATTATGTATTACGCAGGCGAAGCAGGACCCGCATGGAAAGCCGCAGCCCAGGCTGCGCTGGAAACCGAAGACTACAGTGCACTGATCGAACAGTATGCTGCAGCCATCACCTTTGATACCGAAGTGATATACCAGATCAACGCATAATCCATACAAAAGAAATAACCATCACGGATACCGGAAGCGGTACTGTGATGGTTTTCTTTTTGGTGTATCAATCAGAACTTGTCAACAGGGTACAGAATCTTGAGCTGGTTAACCTTGCTCTGGTAAGCGGCCTGCTGCTTTTCTTCCTTCAGAGCGTTCATCAGGTCGGCCTTTACTTCGTCAAAGGACATTTCGCCGCCTTCTTCCTTCTTGTTCAGCAGAATCAGGTGGAAGCCGAACTGGGTCTGCACAGGTGCGGAGATTTCGCCCACTTCCATGGCAGCGCAGGCATTTTCGAATTCGGGAACCATCTGGCCCTGACCGAAGTCACCCAGATTCCCGCCATTCTGACCGGAGGGACAGGAGCTGTGCTGGGCAGCAGCTTCTTCAAAGGTGATATCCCCGGCCTTGATCTGAGCAAGCAGCTCATTTGCCTTGTCTTCGCTGTCCACCAGAATGTGGCTGGCGTTGAAGGTCAGACCGGCAACAAACTGTGCCTTGTTTTCTTCATAGTACTTCTGGGCTTCGTCTTCTGTCACGCGTACCTTTTCCAGGGCCTTCTGCATGGCGTAGCTGGTCAGCATATCTTCCTTTACGCGGGTCAGCTGCTCCTTGAAGGCGGGTTCTCTTTCGTACAGATTCCGCTGTGCGTCCATCAGGAAGAGCTTCCGGGAGATCAGCTGATCCAGAATCATGGCTCTGCCCTGGGGATTGTTGTAATTCTGACCTCTCTGACCCATCTGCATCAGAGCCATGGTTACATCCTGTTCGGTGATGTTCTTGCCGCCTACGGTAGCGAGAACTTTGTTTTCCATATCCATTTTTTTGTATTTCCTTTCGGTATAGTACAGTATCAGTCTGTATTGTACCAGATTCCATGGACTTTTGCAAGAGGTGCGGTAAAATATTCGTCTGAGACGGCGATTGTTCTTGACGGACAGACGAAAAAACGCTATAATAACGGTATATAAAAATTCGTATTGAATATTCGGAGGCTGTATGCATACCTGTGATCAACTGCGTGAGGATCTGCTGGCTCTGGGGATAGTCCCCGGTATTTCTCTGCTGATGCATTCTTCCTATAAATCTCTCGGCGGCATCGAAGGAGGAGCGGCGGCATTTTTTGAAACCCTGCTGGATGTAATTACCCCGGAAGGGAATCTGATTGTTCCCTCCATGAGCTTTTCCACCGTAACCAGAGACAATCCGTATTTCGATATCCGTACGACCCCGTCCTGCGTGGGTTACCTGACGGAATTCTTCCGTACCAGCGTACCCGGCGCCAAGCGGAGTTTTCATCCTACCCACTCCTGCTGTGCCATCGGCAAGGATGCAGACTGGCTGATTGAAGGCCATGAGCTGGATTTCACACCGGTGGGTGAACATTCTCCCTTCCATAAACTGCCCATGCTGAACGGCTGGATTCTGTTTCTGGGCTGTTCCTGGGACCGGAACACCTCCATGCACGGGGTGGAAGAAGTGGCAAAACCGCCGTTTTTCCTGGACTATGACCACCCCGTGAAATACACCATGACAAACTGGGACGGCAGCACATATATCCAGCCCGCTTCCCTGCGTCATTACTTCCACAGAGAGGACATCGACCATGTACAGTGCTACCGCCGGATCGTGGACCTGCTGGAAGGCGAAGACGAAGTGCGTTTCGGCAAGATTCTGGATGCGGACTGCGCCCTGCTGTATGCGCCTGCCGTATGGAAGAAGGGTACGGAAAAGATGATCGCCGATCCGTATTATTTTGTGGATGTAATTCAGCTGTAAAAAAGAACCCAACAAATTCCCTTAAGGAAAGGACAAATCACCTTGGACAGCGCAGAAACACAGACTTATAAAACCAGATCAACCCGACGTCAGGACTACGTGCGGGGACTCAGACACGGAATTCCCATTGCGCTTGGGTATCTTTCCGTGTCCTTCAGCTTCGGCATTGCCGCCGTGTCCCAGGGATTGGACTGGTGGACGGCAGTGCTGATATCCATGACCAATCTGACCTCAGCCGGACAGGTGGCAGGGCTTGGTATCATTGTAGCCGGCGGTACCTTTGTGGAAATGGCGCTGGCACAGCTTGTCATCAACCTGCGGTATGCTCTGATGAGCCTGTCACTCTCCCAGAAGCTGGCGGAAAAATACTCTACATTCCACAGGGCGATAACGGCTTTTGCCATGACCGATGAGATTTTTGCTGTGGCCTCCGGACAGCCCGGAGAAGTCAGACCGGCGTATATGTACGGCCTTGCGACCCTGCCTTTCATCGGCTGGAGTATGGGGACACTGCTCGGCGGACTGGCCGGCACACTGCTGCCGGAACTGCTGTGCGCTGTACTGGGGCTGGCTATCTACGGAATGTTTATCGCCATCATTATCCCCCCCGCCAGGGCATCTGTGGGTGTCTGCGCTGTGGTGGTGCTGGCAGCTGCCATGAGCTGTGCGCTGCGGTATATCCCGCTTTTCTCCGGTATTTCTTCCGGTTTCTCCATCATCATCTGTGCGGTACTGGCCTCTGCTGCCGGTGCGCTGATTTTCCCCAGACGGGAACAGAGTGAGGAGGCGGAAAAATGAAACTGCTTTGCTATATTGCCATTATGGCACTGGTGACCTATGCCGTCCGGGCAGTCCCCTTTGTGCTGTTCCGGAAGAGAATCACCTCCCGGTTTGTGCAGGATTTTCTGTATTATGTTCCCTATGCGGTGCTCTCCGCCATGACCATTCCGGCGGTGCTGTACGCTACGGATCATATGCTCTCGGCGGCAGTCGGCGCAGTGATTGCGGTGGTGCTGGCTTTCTTCGGCAGAGGTCTGCTTACGGTGGCACTGTCTGCCTGCGGTGCGGCACTGGCGGCAGAACTGGTGATGCTGTATCTGCTGTAAATCCGGATGAATATACATATAATAAATATGAAGCTTTTGTACTCCCGGCAGGAAAATTTCCCCCGGGAGCGCTTTTTTTGTGTGAGATGCTGAAAATGAATTTACGCAGAAAAAAACTATTGCTTTTTAAGGAGGATTGGGATAAAATATACAATGGCGAGAAATGAAAGAAAAGAGAAAAAGAAGTAAAGAAGAAAGAGAAAAGGAGAAATTTCATGGACATTTTCGACGTCCTTACCATGATCGGCGGCCTTTGTCTGTTCCTGTTCGGTATGAACATCATGGGCCAGGCGCTGGAACGCTGTGCGGGGAACCGTCTGCAGGCGCTGCTCGGAAAGCTGACCACCAACAAGATGCTCGGTATGCTGACGGGTCTGGCTGTAACTGCGGTAATCCAGTCCTCCTCCGCCACCACCGTTATGGTTGTGGGTTTTGTAAACTCCAGTCTGATGACCCTGAAGCAGGCCATCAACGTAATCATGGGTGCCAACGTGGGTACCACCGTCACCGCATGGATTCTGTCCCTTGGCGGTATTGAAGGGGACAATGTTTTCGTGCAGCTGCTCAAGCCCACCTCTTTCACGCCCATTCTGGCGCTGATCGGTGTGGTACTGTATATGTTCCTGAACAACGGGAAGCACAAGGATCTGGGGCTGATTTTCCTGGGCTTTGCTACCCTGATGTTCGGTATGGACACCATGTCCGGTGCTGTTTCCGGTCTGAAGGAAGTACCTGCGTTCCAGCAGCTGTTCATCATGTTCAAGAACCCCATTCTGGGTGTGCTGGCCGGTGCGGTTCTGACTGCCATCATTCAGTCCTCCTCCGCCTCTGTCGGTATTCTGCAGGCACTGTCTGCTACCGGGCAGGTTTCCTACGGGGCTGCCATCCCGATCATCATGGGGCAGCACATCGGTACCTGTATTACGGCGATTCTGTCCTCTATCGGTACCAACAAGAACGCAAAGCGTGCAGCTTTGGTACATCTGGGCTTCAACGTAATCAGTACTGTGGTATATATGACGGTGTTCATGATCGTCAAGGCTGTGTTCGCACCGGTATTTCTAGATATGGCGGCGGATTATCTGGGTATCGCCGTATGCCATTCCATCCTCAGTATCCTCTCCGTGATTCTGCTCCTGCCCATGGCCGGACTGCTGGAAAAGCTGGTATACCTTCTGGTACCCGACGAACCCGGCAAGGAACCGGAAAAGCGTGTGGAACTGGACGAACGTCTGCTGGCAACCCCCACCGTTGCGCTGGAACAGTGCCACAATGTAGCCATGGATATGGCACAGAGCGCCGCAGCAGCCCTGCTGTCCGGTGTACGTTCTCTGGCCAACTACAGCGATGAGCTTGCCCAGTATGCCCGTGACCACGAAGAAAAAACCGATATTTACGAGGATGTAATCGGTACTTATCTTGTAAAGCTGAGTACCCGTCAGATCAGTGAACACGACAGTGCGGAAGCCACTAAGCTTCTGAAAATCATCGGGGACTTCGAACGGATTTCCGACCATGGCGTGGATCTGGTGGAATCTGCAGAAGAACTGAAAAGCAAGAAACTGAATCTGTCCGAAGCCGCCGGAAAAGAACTGGCTGTGCTGAGCGAAGCCATTCAGGAAATCATTTCCCTGACCATGCGTGCCTTCACGGACAACGATCTGGAGGCCGCAAAGGCCGTGGAGCCGCTGGAACAGGTCATTGACGGTCTGAAGGAAACCATGAGAACCCGGCATATGATTCGTCTGCAGCAGGGCGGATGCAGCATTGAAACCGGTTTTGTCTGGTCCGATATGCTGACCAATCTGGAAAGAACCTCCGACCACTGCTCCAATATTGCAGCCTGTATCATCGATGTGGCGCAGAACAACATGAACCTGCACCAGTCTACCCGTGAAGTCAAGGCCGACAGCGAAGATTTCCGCAGTCAGTTTGCCGCTTACGCAAAGAAATACCAGATTTAATCTGCATGAAACTGTCCTGGAAACGGGGCAGTTTTTTTGTTCCCCGGGAATACAGGGAAAACGCTTGCCAAACGGGGCGAAATACGGTATAATAGAAAAAATACATAAAGAATCAAAGGAAGTGTGCATATATGAAAATCGCTATCATCACCGGTGCATCTGCAGGGCTCGGTAAGGAATTTCTCAAAGCGGCTCCCGGTTATTTCCCGGAAATCGACGAATACTGGCTGATTGCCAGACGGCAGGACAGGCTGGAGGAAGCGGCAAAACTGGTGCATAAGCAGTGCCGGATTTTCCCCATGGATCTGACGGAAACGGACAGCTACCGCAGACTGGAAGCGGAACTGAAAAAGCTGAACCCCACTGTAGACCTGCTGGTCAACAATTCCGGCTGCGGCTTCCTCGGAAATGTGGGTGAGGGCGAACTGGAAAACCAGCTGAAAATGGTTGATCTGAACCTGCGGGGGCTGACCGCCGTTACCCATGTAACCATGCCCTATATGGCAAAGGGAAGCCGGATTATCAATGTTTCGTCCATTGCTTCCTTCTGTCCCAATCCCCGGATGACCGTGTACAGCGCCGGCAAGGCCTATGTTACCGCCTTCTCCTATGGGATCAGCGAAGAATGTGCAGCCCGCGGGATTACCGTTACCGCTGTATGTCCAGGCCCCATGGACACGGAATTTATTTATCTGGGTGAAATCAAGGGCAACTCCAAGACCTTTGAAACTCTGCCTTACTGTGACCCTGTGAAGGTTGTTCACGGTTCCTACAAGGCTGCGCTGGCAGGCAAACGGTGCTATACGCCGAAGGCATTCTATAAACTGTACAAAGTCCTTGCCAAATTCCTGCCCATCGGCATCACGCTGAAAATGGCAAAGACCTGAGGAGGAAAAAATGTTCAACCGGATTACCCTGCATTACCGTGCCGCCTCCCCCATGACCGGTGTAATTCTGTACGACAGCGAAGGGGAAACCGTGCAGGATGTGTTCTTTCTGGAACCGGCGGAGAACGGAGTTTTTCCACTGCTTATCAAAGGTGCAGTGGAAGGAAAAATGGCGGAAAACTGCCGCATGAGCTCCCTGACAGCACCCAGAGGCATGGCACATGATGCGGAGATTTTTGAGATTACCACCGACACGGCAGACCTGACCGGCGAGCCCACCATTGCCAAAAACGGCGTCCGGCTGGGGATTACGCTGGAAATGGGCGGCGCCATCGCTTCTCTGACCGATGAAAACGCCCCGGCAGGATACACCAACCTGCTGAACCGCTGTGATACAGGCCGGCTGATCCAGCAGTCCTACTACGGCTGCCATACGCCTCCCTACGAAATGGGCGAGTTCATGGGCAATCCCTGGCCGTACAATCCGGTACAGGGAGGCGACAAAGGGAATTTCCGTTCCCGGATCATCAGCTACAGCCGTACGGAAGATGAGATTTACATCAAAGCCCAGCCTTATGACTGGGGACATATCGGTTCCATCACCCCCTCCTATATGGAAAACCGGTACAGCTTTACCGAAGAAGGACTTATTCTGGTGGAAAACCGGTTTACGGATTTCTCCGGCCTGCCTCATCCGCCGAGACATCAGGAACTGCCCGCCTTTTATGTGGTATCTGCACTGGATGTGTTCACCTGGGAGGATGCCGGTGTGCGGTATTCCCGGGATGATATGATCTTCTGGCCCCTGGCGAAGGATCAGAACTTCCATCTGACCGAGCCCGACAGAGCTTTCTGTGTATGGCATGACAGGGACGGCTACGGTGTGGGTCTGGCTGTGCCCGGTGTGGATCAGTATTACGCAGGCCGGCATGAGTACAACGGTTCCAGAGATCCTCACGATCAGGCAACCAACTATGTGGCTCCACTGAAAACACTGCAGCTGCAGACCTATGTGCCGTTTACCTACCGGTACCTGCTGGCTGTGGGAAAACTGGAGACCATTGCCGGAGATTTCCGAAATGCACTGCCGCAGATTGACAACCGCAGCCTTACGGAATATGGAAGATAATCTGAACACAAAAGCCCCTTCGGTATCGGGGAATACAAATACCCATGCGGGACACCGGAAGCGGATGCGGGAACGGTACGAAAAGGAAGGACTGGACGGTTTTCAACCGCACGAAGTGCTGGAAATGCTCCTGTTCCGTTCCATTGCCAGAGGCAATACCAATCCCATCGCCCATGCTCTGCTGGATGCCTGTGGGGATCCGGAAACGGTTCTGGAAGGAAAAACCGCTGTGCATGGTGTCGGGGAGACGACGCTGGCTATGCTGCGGGAAACCGGCAATCAGCTGGAAGCGCAGATGACGGAAAGACTGCAGTCGGCAGAGAGAGTCAGCCGGGAAGCATTTTATACGGCGGCGGTCTGGTTTCTGCGGCGTCATGCAGACGGTATATTCGTGATGCTCACAGGGCAGGGCGGTGTCTTTGATGAGATGATGCTTCTGCCGGCCGGAGAGCCTGCGGAGATTCTGCGGTATCTGAAGAGACATCTGGATCCGGAACAGTGCTGCCACATTGCCTGTCTTCGGGATCCCGAAACGCTTTCTCCCCTGCGGAAAACATATGGCCGAACCATTCTCGGATGGTGCTTATGCCTGTCTGAGCGCTGGGAATCTGTGTGGATATAACAATGAGAAGCCTGCGGAATACCGTGGGCTTTTTACTTTTTCCGCCAGATATCCAGAGTATGATGGCTGGCACCCACCAGATCCGCCTGCTCACAGACTTTGTCATGGTACGCCAGATACAACCGGAAAGTTTCTTCATCCATGGTGTCCAGACTGTCTTTTATGTATCGGGCAAACATATCTGTCCCCACAAAATGGAGCCTTTCTGCCTGATCCGCAAAATGGGCAAACAGTCTGTCGGCATCCTCCTTCCGGATCAGCTCAAACAGTTCTGCCGGGGTGGAGTATAGCCGGAAGTCCCTGTCCACCAGTCCCCGTGCCATCAGGTCGTGGATCCGATAAGCGCCGTTTTCGTCCTGCTGAAAACAGTACTGAAGCACTGTGGGATCCGCCATGCAGTAGGCAATCCCGAGGATTCCGCCGGATTTTGCCAGCCGCAGGGCTTCGGAGAGTGCGGTGATTTTTTCTTCTTCTGTGTACAGGTGGTACATGGGGCCCAGCAGCAGAACCATATCGTATGTATCATCCGGCAGAAAAGGCAGAGATATCGCATTACCCTCAAACGTGGTGACAGACATCTTCGGGGTGATTTTCTCCCGCAGTTTTGCCAGGTTATAAGGAATCAGCTCCACGGCGGTTACATCATAGCCCTCAGCGGCCAGCGCAAGAGAGTACCGTCCCGTTCCGGCACCGATTTCCAGAATCTTTGTGCCCGGCGTCAGATACCGGTGAATGTACCGCATGGTCGTCCGGTACTCCACCTGCCCGTGGCGGGAAAGAAGCCGGCCTTCTTCGTCATAGCGGCTGTAGTAGGCGTTCAGAGCATCGTAGGTTTCGGCCTGCTGCGGGGCAGTTTCCTTGGTATACAAGGCAAGGGTCAGCAGATCGTTGATTTTCCTTGTCTCTCCTGTGTTATGGTATCCTGCTTTTACATAGGTGCGGCGGTTTGGTTCCATGTCAACAGGAAAGTCCAGCAGCCAGCGTCGGGCATCCGGAAAAAAGCTCTCACAGATCCGTATGGCGGCGGAAGCAATTCCACACTGCTGAAGCGCAGGATTTACATACAGTCTGGAAAGGTAGTATATCCCTTTCTCCAGTCGCTTTACGGTAATGCCGCCCGCAATCGTATCGTCAGCCAGTATAGCATACGGGAAAAAGTCCGGGGAATCCATCTGCCGCCGCAGTTCTTCCGTTCCTTTGAACGCCGGGTTTCCTTCATCATGATAGCGAGCGTAAAGCGGCAGAAAAGCGGTATGCTGCAGAGTACAGAGCATTTCCAGATGTTTTTCTTCGACAGGGACTAAAGTAATGTTCATATGTGTTCCTCCTTTTGAAAAATAAAAAGGCAGACGGTGTACGGAAGAAAATCCGGTTCTCGTCTGCCTTTGGGTTTTGATAAACGATTCCTGTCAGAATCCGAAATCTCCACGACAAAGCAGACCTTCGGTATAATCATACCAAGGCCATCCGAAAGTATGGGCAGTCATGGAAATCCGTGCCATACGTTTTCTGCTCCTGTCAGATGAAAATTTGCATCATTATAACACAAAATACAGTATGTGTCAAGAGTGAATGCGCAATATCTGTAATTCACAATTCATAATTCTGAATTCTCAGTTTTCTACATCCCACACAATCGTGCTGTCTTTTTCCTTTACGGGAATAAAGACCGGTGTTTCCTTCCGTCCGTCTGCGGGATTGTTGGGGGCGTGAATGGAGAGATACATCTGCCCGTCCGTGTCGGCAAAGAACATTCCGTGACCGCCGTCGTAGTCCCCGACCATGTTTTTCGAGTACAGCAGCGCTTCGTCCTGTGTCCATTCTCCGTCCACCCACCCGTCTGCGGAGCGTGCAATCCCCACGCAATACCCGGCGTCGTCCCAGTTGGACCAGATCATCAGCAGCTGTCCGTCTGCCGTGCGGTACAGGAAACAGCCGTCCGTCACCTTGCCCTTTGCCCAGGCAGGTGCATCCGCCCGGAACAGCTCCACCGGTTCGGAGACAAAACGGGTCAGGTCGTCTGACAGCTTTGCCGCATCCATCCGGCCGCATCCGTCTTCCGTGCAGGTCCATTCGTGTACGAATACCATCCAGGGCTGTCCGGTAGGATCTACATAAAGGGTACCGTCAATGCAGTCCCAGTCATGGGGCGTGATGTGACCGTCGGTAATCTGGACAAAGGGCCCCTCCGGAACGTCAGAAACCAGTATGGTGCACCCTCTGTGACCGGTTTCTCCGGAAAGATAGGTGGTGAACATATAGAATTTTCCCTTGTACCGGTGTACCTCCGGTGCCCAGCGGCAGCCTTCCACATGAGGCGGATCCACGGCCACCTGTCCGAGACATTCCCAGTCCCCGTCAAGAGAACCGTTGGTATTCTTATAGCAGACCCAGCCGGTGCCATAAGCGTAGTATACGCCGTTTTCCACCACGATGAAAGGGTCGCGGAGCTGTTCGATTCTGGATACGATCATGATAAAAACCTCCGAAGCTATGAATTCTGCTTTCAGTATAGCAAAACCCGACGGGCCTGTCAATAAAATATTCCGTATTTTTTCGTTTTTGCCTCTTGACAAAACTGTATATACTGTGTATACTGTATATATCACGTGAACAGGGGGAAGACCCGATGCAAATTTGGATTGACAACCGGAGCGGCGTGCCTATTTATGATCAGATATGCTCGCAGCTCAGAGAAAAAATACTTTCAGGAGAGCTGGCGGAGGACACCATGCTGCCCTCCATCCGGTCGCTGGCCAAGGATCTGCACATCAGTGTCATCACCACCAAGCGGGCTTATGAGGAGCTGGAAAAGGAAGGTCTGGTGTACACAGTCGCCGGGAAAGGGTGCTATGTGGGCGGCAGAAATCCCGACAGAATCCGGGAGGAAGGGCTCAGGCAGATGGAGGAACACCTGAACGCTGTACACAAGCTGGCGGCGGAGCTGGGGCTTGACCGGGAAGAAGTATTTGCGATGTACGATACACTGGCAGAAATGGACGAATGAGGAGAGGCTATGCAGGACGCTGTTGTAATTACAAATCTGAAGAAAACCTATGGGGATTTTACGCTGGAGATCCCGTCCCTGACCCTGCCCGGAGGATGCATTCTGGGGCTGATCGGGGAAAACGGTGCGGGGAAATCCACCACCATCCGGCTGCTTCTGGATCTGATCCGGAAGGATGGGGGAGAGATTGCTGTGCTGGGAGAGAAAACCGGTACGGCAGGCTTTGAGAAAATCAAGGAAGATATCGGCGTGGTTTTTGACGAACCGGGCTTTCCGCCGTCCCTGACCGGGCGTGAAATCGGGAAAATCCTGCGGCATACCTACCGCCATTGGGACGAGACTCGGTATGCCGATCTGACAGAACAGTTTGGGCTTCCCATGAAGAAAAAGTTTTCCGAATATTCCCGGGGTATGAAAATGAAGCTGTCCATTGCGGCGGCCCTGTCCCATGACCCCAAGCTGCTGGTTCTGGACGAAGCCACAAGCGGTCTGGATCCGGTGGTGCGGGATGAGATTCTGGATATTTTCATGGACTTCACCAGAGAAGAAGATCATTCCATTCTGGTGTCCTCCCACATTGTCAGCGATCTGGAAAAGCTGTGCGACTATGTGGCATTCCTGCACAAAGGACAGCTGCTCCTGTGGGAAGAAAAGGATCGTCTGGCGGAGCGGTACGGGGTGATCCAGTGCATGGAGGAAGAAATCGAAGACTACGGCGAAGCTGTGAAGGGCAGGCGGATTACCCCCTACGGCGCACAGATTCTGGTAGACAGAGCCATGCTGCCGGACAATCCGGAAATCATGCCGGTAGGGGTGGAGGATCTGTTTGTGTATCTGGTGAAGGAGGAGAGACGATGAAGGCACTGCTTCTCAAGGACTGGTTTGTGATCCGATCCCAGTATAAATTCTATGTGCTCCTGTACCTGTTCATCGGGGTTGTGGGATTGCTGTCGGACACCGGGTATCTCAACGCCTACTGTATGATTATCATGTCCACCATCTCCACCAACCTGCTGCAGAACGACGAAACCTGCCGGTTTCTGAACTATGCGGCTGTTACACCGATTTCCCGGAAGCAGGTGGTGGCGGAGAAGTATCTGCTGAATCTGGTGCTGATTGCAGTGACCTGCCTGTATATGACTCTGTTCCGGATACTGGCCGGACTCATTCACGGGAATCTGGCAGAGGGTATGGCGGAGATGCTGGCGGTGGCCTGTCTGTTCCTGACGGTAGGTACGCTGATGACCGGGATTTCCTTTCCCCTGCTGTTCCGCTGGGGTGCCATGAAGGGCAAAATGATCGCGATTGTGCTGTACGGCTGTGTGGCGGGAGTGTTTACCGCCGGGTATGTGGGTCTGACCCTGCACTGGTTTGTCGGCGGTGTGGATATCAACATTCCCGTACTGGCGGTGATCGGAGCTGCGTGCCTGTTTGTGCTGTATCCGGTATCGTATCTGCTGGCAGTACGGTGGTATGACCGGCGGGAGCTTATATAACATCAGGTGAGATGTAAGGTAAAAGAGATAGGAAGTATCCGGAGGGGAGTGGAGTTTTGAGAGGGATGTTTTACCGGGACTGGCGGGTGCTGTGGCCCTGGCTGGTATGCGGATTTCTGGGTGCGGCGTGTCTGTATCCGCTGGTGCAGAAAAATGATACGGCAATGATTCTGTATATCGTTCTTATGCAGGCGTATGCCATGACACCTGTGACAAACCTGGTGCATACAGACCGGCTATCCGGCTGGAAACAGTATATTGCCCTGATACCGGGCGGCAGACAGCGATATGCGGCGGAAAAATTTCTGCTGATGCTCCTGTTTTTCCCGGTACTGATGGCCGGGGAATTTGCGGGCGTGCAGCTGTGGATACAGAGTATTGGCGGCGGATTTCTGCCGATATACTATATGCCTTATAAAGAACTGGCATGTGTATTTTATTTCGGTATGACGGCTCTGCAGCTGCCGGTACGGCTTCTGTTTTTCAACAGTTTTTCCGTATACTGGGAGATCCTGACATGGGCTTTGGCTCTGCCGACGGTATTATGGCTGCGCAGCAATCATATCTTTGCCTGGTATGCCGCCCGCCAGCAGGGAAATACACCTGCACCGGAGGAAATTTCTTCTCTGGATTACATCCGTTTTTTTCAGCTGGACTGGAAAGGGGCGGCACTTGCAGCGGTGTGTCTGTTCCTGCTGACGGCAGCTGTGACAATATGGCTGGCCGGATATACCAGAGGCCGCGGACTGTTTGAAAAAGGACAGCTTTCCGCCGGCAGTGTGGGACAGTTCTTCCGGACAAACGGAAAACAGCTTGCGGCAATCTGCGGGATAACAGCGGTACTGTGGACAGGATTATGGATTCTGGACAGTCATATGCCGGAGCGCAGCTTTCATATATACAGTAAGCCAAGCTGGAGGGGCGGGGACAGTTATCTGATCACAAACCTTCTGCCGGATGAAGTGAAAGAAAAATACTGGTATGAAGAATTCACCTACGAAGGCGCATATACAGCTTACGACCGGGAAGCGGAAATTGCCGGTGTAACAGCAGGCTGGTTCCTGATCCGGGATGGGGAATGGTTTCTCTGGGAGATGGAAACAGATACAAGAAAGCCGGTTTCCCTGCCGGAGGATGAACGGATTTCAGAGGTACAGCTGCTGGACAGTCCGGAGCCGGAAGTGATTGCCCTTTGGCGGTATGATGAACCGGATGTTCCCGGCGGCGCATCGGGCTTTTTCTCCATCCGTGAAAACCGTATGATTACGGATTTCATCTATGGCAGCTGGGGAGACGACCTGATCGACGGTATGATCGCCGCTGAGGATGCTGACGGCAGCTGGGTTCTCATCGATCCTGCCACAGGCGAAATCACCGGAACGCTGCCGGGCAGACCATAATAAAAAACGGTACCAAGGCCATCCACCCGGGTACCGTTTTCCTGTATATACTTCTTATCTCTTACTTATTTCAGATATTTCGCTCTGTTTTCCGCCAGAATCCGGTCTCTTTCCCAGCCCCAGATCCGTTCCATGGCGGCGTTCCACTTGGCCTGCACCATCGGCGGATTCTTGGCACCGTAGTCGTTGGAAATACTGCCGTAGTAACCCCAGGCGATGATCGTCCGGGCGCCTGCGTCGTATGCCGCTTCCGTGGCCTGTACGATTTCTTCTTCCTTTCCCCGGGGGGTGTTGTATGCCTGAATCCAGATGTTGTGATCCTTGCCGTAGCGGTTGGAAACCTCAATGTTCTGTCTGGCACCGTTCAGGACAAATTCATAGGGATTCACGCCGGAGTAACCCCAGTACGGGTCAGAACCGATGTCGTCCAGATAGGGCAGGGAACAGATCCGGTCTATGGTCTGGAGGCTGATCCCGTGGGAGGCACCCAGCATCACGCAGACAGCGTTGGTCAGTCCCTTGCTGTGGGCGTATTCGGTCAGATCGGCAAAGTACTCAATGATGGTCTGCAGACGGAATTCTTCCGTTTCCGGAGTGGAGATTTCCGGCATGGGATGTCCATATACTTCCTCGAATTTCTTCCGGCAGCGGGGACAGGCACAGCTGAAATGCTCCCGTCCTTCGATGGTCTTTTTGGGCAGATGGGGTTCGTCCCAGAAAATGGTCTTGGCCCCGGTGAATGCCACTACGTCAATCCATTCGTGCATGAACCGGCGGAAATCGGGGCTTGCCAGACAGACGCGCACCGGATCCATATCGCCGTTGCTGTAGTACTGGTGACTGTCGGGATAGTAGGCGAGAAAATGAGACTTGTCCCCTGGAGGGCCGCCCAGTCCCCAGTTGTCCATCCAGACTTCCAGTCCGGCTTCTTCGGACAGTTCAACCATATTTTTTATGACATTCTTATGCCGGTCCCAGTCGGTGTGGGACAGCATATGTACCACCAGATTCATGTTGTGTGCCGCCATATCCCGGAAATCGGCTTCGGCGTGGTGGAGCATCCGGT
>SVSN01000049.1 GCA_015064285.1 Oscillospiraceae bacterium
CGGTATGCCAAAATGGATCGCAGACGGGAGGAATAAAATGGAATTTCATAAGCTGTATACCGACGGCAGAAGAAGTACCAGAGCCTTTACCGGCAGAACGCTCTGCAATGAAACGATCCATACTCTGCTGCAGGCCGCCACAAGAGCACCCAACGCCTGTAACTTCCAGTCCTGGCACTTCTATGTACTGGATCAGAAAAACATTGCAAAGCTGGTGCCGGATGTGTACCGCGGCGAGTGGGTTCTGAAAGCCGGAGCAGCCTTTGTGGTTTGCACAGAAGACGGTATTCTTGCGGAACGGTTCGGTGAGCGGGGAAAGATGTTCGCCATTCAGGATACTGCCGCCGCCATGACTATGCTTCTTTTGTCTGCTGCCAATATCGGCTGGTCGGGATGCTGGCTGGGCGCCTTTGATCCGGATGCCTGCCGGAAACTGCTTTCCATCCCGGAGGGCAGAGAACCGGTAGCCATTGCCGTGATCGGTGAAGCACAGACTCTGCCGCCCATGCGGGAAAGAAAACCTCTTGCAGAAGTATGCACCATTATGGGGGATTTCGATGCTCCCGGTAATGCTGCAGAAGCCACAGGCCCCTTCACCCTGCGCAGCGGCAATTACAGCGGTGCGCTGTTCCAGGATCTGAATCTTTCGGAAGCACAGTTTGAGGATATCTCTCTGGCAGACGGAAAATTCAATAACATCAATATGTCAGGTGCCCTTTTCACAGACATCAATCTCAGTGATGCATCCTACGCGGGGGTGTATATGGCAGGAGTAAAGTTCGGCGCCAAGGATGCGGAAAGCACCTGTGTGGAGATGAACAAAGGGCAGTTCACCCAGGTGGATTTCACAGAAGCGGTTCTGAAAAACTGCAGCCTGTGTGGTGTAAAGTTGGAAAACTGTGATCTGACCGGAATGACCATAGACGGCGTGCCGGCAGATGAATATTTCAAATAACTGCATAAAACCGGAGCCATATCCGGTTCTCATGGGGACGTAAAGGTTTCGACGGGGATTTTGCAGTACGATAAGCGGGTAGAGCCGGGGAACTCTTAAAAAGCCCTAACCTAAATAATAAACGCTAACGAAAACGTAGCACTGGCCGCCTAAGTGCGGTCTGTCCGTCGGGGGAGCGCTGCGGCCCTCGAATGTCCCGAATGGGAAGTCGCGCCTCTTTGCGCACTGGCATCATGTAGCAGCGTCCGTGAACAGTGAGTTTGCTTTTGTAACTGTCATGCATTAAACAGCTACCGTCGATAAAGCCTGACGGACGGCGTTATCGGCGGGAAATTCAGTAGACCGTCTGCACCCGGAGAAAGTTGTATGAATAGGTTTTCGGACAGGGGTTCGACTCCCCTCGTCTCCATCCCGGAAGGCCGGGCAGCAAAACTCGGCCTTCTTGAAGCTTAAAATTTGGTAATCCCACAACCATGGAATTCGTATTCTATGTGGGATGCTCCATAAGGAAGGACTATAATCTTGATACTGCACGTATCAGGATCATAGTCCTTTTCTCATTTGTCTCTGGGGAGTGCCTTGGCAGTACTTCCTGAGTAATCCGGTCAGACCAGTTTTTTTTCGGCCATAAAATAATATACACAGATCCGGTACCCAGCCGTACCGTACAGTTTATCCAGTCCACTGTAGGTGTAACCGAGAAAAGCTTTGTCAAGTCCTGCTTCCTTCAGCATTCCGGTACCGAGTATGACCAGGTTGGTGGCGATTTTTCTGCCCCGGTAATCATTGTGTACCGCTGTACAGCCAACACTGCCCAGTCCCGGCGCTTCCGCAGAAAAACTGACGATCAGAGTACCCACAACCTGATCGCTGCATTCCGCGATAAACACCCTTTGTTTGCCGCGGCCGGTGTACAGCTCCGGATTCCGGTAGTATTTGGTAAAGCTTTCGTATGCATTGTCCGTACAGGCAGCCGCTTTCTCCATATCTTCCGGAAGTGCCCAACGATACGTGATGCCGGGGGTTTCCAGCGGAGCGGCATGATACTCTTCCAGATCCAGACGCATATCAAAGCAGTTGCAGTCCCAGCTGTGTGTATACCCGTGATTCCGGAAAAAGGCGGCAGAATCGGAATCCAGTCCGTCATATACGGCGTCCGGCTGCAGCGTTTCCGGCCATACAGGGGAAGCCACCGGGATCCCCGGCATCAGATAATGTTTGCCGGCTCCAACGGTAACGGAAGTAAAACCCTGTTCACGGATATGTTTTTCCGATGCTTCCAGCAGACCGGTGCCGATTCCCCGACCTCGCCGGGCTGCATCCACACAGAGCATGAGGATGTTGTTTTCTTCTATGACCGAAACGCCGATCAGTTTTCCGTCAGGATCTCTGGCAGGGATCACATGAATCGAATCATCACTCAGCAGTTCCAGCACCAGACTGTCATCGCGGACGCAGAAAGGAAAATTGCGTTTGTAAATGGCAAAAAGTTCGTTCATAAAAACCTCTCACTCCGGTCCAAACACCGGGAAACAGCAGTATGTAATTACATCATACCATAAAATCCGCCATACAGCAAGTATCATATGGAAAAACTTAACAATCCGATGTAGATTTTTTCGGGAATGTATGGTACTATAATATACAGAAAGCAAAGAACGGAGGACTCGGAAGATGTACCGTATTCTGGAATGGAATCCCCAGCTGCAGCCATATGCAGGATGGATCGAGCAGCGTATGGATCTGTATCGGACAGCTATGGACCGGCTGCTGAAAGACGGACAGACCCTGTATGATTTTGCAAATGCACACCTTTATTATGGATTTCATCACGTGGAAAATGGATGGTATTACCGGGAGTGGGCGCCTGCAGCGGTGCAGCTGTATCTGGAGGGTGATTTCAACCGGTGGGATAAGACCGCTCATCCAATGAAACCTGCCGGGAACGGAAACTGGGAAATCTATCTTCCAGGGGATAATGCGCTCTGGGAAGGCTGCAAGGTCAAAACGGTTGTGGATGACGGCAGAAGTCTGACGGAGCATATCCCTCTGTATGCCAGACGGGTGGTGCAAGATCCCTCCAATCATACGTTTACCTGTGAGATTGTTGATGACCGCAGAATATTCCCCTGGACAGATGAAGGTTTTCACGGCAGCGGAGATATGCTGATCTACGAAGCCCATGTTGGTATGGCTCAGGAGGAAGGCAGAGTCGGAACATACCGGGAGTTTGCCGATCTGATCCTGCCGAAAATTCAGGCAGCCGGATATAATACAGTACAGCTTATGGCAGTGATGGAGCACCCTTACTATGGCTCGTTCGGGTATCAGGTGTCCAGTTTTTATGCCGCATCCGGCTGGTTCGGAAAGCCGGAAGATCTGAAATATCTGATAAACCGGGCACATGCCCTGGGCATACGGGTTCTTCTGGATCTGGTGCATTCCCATGCAGTGAAAAACACCGCGGAAGGCATCAATATGTTTGACGGCACCGTATGGCAGTTTTTTCATGACGGTGCAAAAGGGGAGCACCCTGCCTGGGGAACCAAATGCTTTGATTACGGTAAACAGGGCGTGCTGCATTTCCTTCTGTCCAACCTGAAATTCTGGATGGAAGAATACCATTTTGATGGATTCCGTTTTGACGGTGTGACGTCCATGCTCTATCACAATCATGGCCTGGGAGTGGATTTTGACAGCGATGATAAATATTTCTCCGGGAATACCCATCTGGAAGCCATTACCTATCTGCAGCTGGCCAACACTCTGATCAGACAGGTCAATCCCCATGCAGTGACCATCGCGGAAGATATGTCCGGTATGCCCGGAATGGCGCTTCCCATCGCGGATGGGGGACTGGGGTTTGATTACCGGCTGGGGATGGGACTTCCCGATATGTGGACCCGTACCGTAACCAAAAAGACCGATGAACAATGGGACATTTATGCCCTTTGGTGCGATATGTGCCTGCGCCGTCCCGGAGAAAAGACTATAGCCTACGTGGAATCCCATGACCAGGCGCTGGTGGGAGATAAAACCATGATCTTCCGACTGGCAGATGCCGCCATGTATACGGACATGAACAAAACCTGTCACACACCGGTGATCGACAGAGCGATTGCGCTCCATAAAATGATCCGGCTCTTTACCCTGGGCGGCGGCGGAGAAGGGTATCTGAATTTTATGGGGAATGAGTTCGGTCATCCGGAATGGATCGATTTCCCGCGAGAAGGGAACGGCTGGAGTTTTCATTACTGCAGACGACAGTGGAGCCTGGTGGAAAACGACTTGCTGAAATATCGGTGGCTGGGTGATTTTGACCGGGATATGCTGACGGTTGTTCAGGAGAATCACATGTATGTGCAGCAGATGGGTGATCTGATGCTGCATTGTCCAAGGGAACAGATTTTGGTGTTTTACCGGCACGGACTTCTGTTCGCATTTAATTTTCATCCGGAGCAATCTGCCGTGAATCTGCTGGTGCCGGTACATCAGCCCGGGGAGTATACGGTGGTTCTGTCTACAGACGACAGCTGTTACGGCGGCTGGGAGCGCGTACAGCACATCCCCTATCCCACCAAAACGTTTGACGGAAAGCATTATGTGGAACTGTATCTGCCTGCCAGAACCGCAGTGGTATTCAAGGAAAGAGTGATTTACCCGGAACCGCAGGAAAGGCCGGGAAAGGAAAAAAGGCAGCCTGTGAAAAAAACAAGATAACGGGAGAAGGAGAAAAATTATGTTGGAAATCGGAATGCCCGCACCGGATTTTACACTGGCGGACAAAAACGGAAATGCAGTTTCTCTGCAGGATTTCCGGGGAAAAAAAGTTGTCCTGTATTTTTATCCCAAAGACAATACACCGGGCTGCACCAGACAGGCTTGTGCCTTTGCCGGTGCTTACCGGGAATTTCAGAACCGGAATGTGGAAGTGATCGGTATCAGCAAAGACAGTATAGCCTCCCACGCAAAATTTGCCGAAAAGTATGATCTTCCGTTTATCCTGCTGGCAGATCCGGAACTGACAGCGATACAGGCATACGGCGTATGGCAGGAGAAAAAACTGTACGGAAAAGTCAGCATGGGTGTTGTGCGCACCACGTTTCTGATCGATGAGGAAGGCAGGATCGAAAAAGTGATGCCGAAAGTAAAACCGGATACCAATGCGGCGGAGATTCTCGCAGCTCTTGCATAATGAGGCAGACCAAAAAACTCTGATTCCGGCAGTCTTATTCAGGCAGGCTATACCTGAAAGACTGCCGGAATGCTGCTTCCATACCGGTATCCACGGAAGAAGACGGCGGAAATTTACCGGTGTCAAAAGAAAAAGTCTTGATTTCTTCATAAAAATACTGTATAATGCTGTATGTTTGAAGATATCACCCCCCACCCGTATCCAACACGGGCTTTTTTCGCTGTAAAGAAAGAGGTAGTATAAAAATGGCAGACATCATGGAACTTTTCAAAAAAATTGCATCCGGGGATCAGGCATCAGCCGGCGGCGCACCGGAATATATCATCTGCGGTTTGGGAAATCCGGGAGATAAATATGCCCGTACCAGACACAATGCCGGGTTTCTTGCCATGGACTATCTGTCCCAGAAGTGCGGCATTCCCATCAAAAGAGTACGCTTCAAATCTCTGACCGGAGAGGGAATGGTGGACGGTAAACGGGTACTGTTCATGAAACCACAGACATTCATGAATGCATCCGGGGAAGCTGTGAAAGAAGCTGCCGATTTCTATAAAATCCCCATGGAGAAGATCATCGTCTTTTCCGATGACGTGAATTTTGCGCCGGGATGTCTGCGGATCCGGAAATCCGGTTCTGACGGCGGACAGAAGGGCCTTCGCAGCATTATTACCCTGATGAATTCCGACCAGTTCCCCCGGATCCGGATCGGTGTAGGGGAAAAGCCCAGCCGGGAATACGATATGGCAGACTGGGTGCTGGGGAAACTCAGTGACGAGGACTGCAAAGCGATGTATCCCTGTCTGGAAGCATCGTATGACATTATCCGTCTGATTATGGATGGAAAAACCGAAGATGCCATGGGACGGTTCAACGGTATGAAACCGGCTCCCAAGGATACCAAAACGGAATAAAGAGTATGAATTATCAAGTTCTTAAAGATATTTTCCGACGCAGCCGGGAGTACGATGATCTGGTTACAGTTCTGAAACAACCGCATAGGGGAAAACACAGACCCTATTATATCAGCGGTCTGACAGAAGGAGCGGAAAGGATATTCCTCGGCACTTTCTGTGAAGATTTCCGGGATAACGGAGACCCGATCCTGCTGGTCTGCGCCGATGATAAAACTGCTGCCGGATACCGGGATGTGCTGCTGGCTATGGGAAGCCGTGCCGCCTTGTATCCCGCCCGGGAATATAATTTCAATAATATGACTGCTTCTCACGATTTCGAAAATGAGAGGCTTTCTGTGCTTTCTGCCCTGTACGGTATTGCCACGGGGCTTTACGAAATGCCGGAGACACCGGAAGTGATCTGTACTTCCGCAGAAGCCATGCTGCAGGTGACTATGCCTCCGGACATGCTGGGAGATACCACCATCCATCTGCAAATGGAAGATCCGGTGGATACTTCCGCAATGACCGATAAACTGATCCGTTCAGGGTATACCCGTGTGGATCTGGTGGAAGGTGCCGGTCAGTTTGCGATCCGCGGCGGTATAATCGATGTGTATCCGCCCCTGAAGAATCCTTTGAGAATCGAGCTGTTCGGGGATGAGATCGACAGAGTAGGGTATTTCGATGTGGAAACCCAGCGGTTTACGGAAACGCTGACCGGAGAGATCCTGATTCCGCCGGCAAGGGAAATTCTGCTGGATACTGAAATGCGGGAAAACCTGGCTGCCATTGTCCGGCGGCAGATCAAGCGGATCGGAAAGATCGAGGAAGCGGACGAACGGTATTCCCGCGCCTGCTCCCTGCTTTCCGCAGAGCTGACTGCCATCGAAAACGGTATGGATCTGCCCTTTGCCGATAAATATCTGCCCATGATTTATCCGGACGGCGACTGTCTGCTGGAGTATTGTGACGGCATGATGATCCTGATGGATGCGGCGGAATCGGAAGCCAGAGCTGCTGCTTCCCTGACGCTGATGGACCAGAGCATCGAAGGGATGCTGGAGAATTTTGAAATACCTCCCCTGAAAGGCGGGTTCTATCTCCGGGAATGGGAATCTGTATTTGCCCGTACCGAGAATTATCCCACGATACTGGTGGATGCCCTGGCACGCTCCCATCCGGGGCTGATTCCGGCCGGAAACTATTCCTTTGTGACAAGACATGTGCCAGCATATGCCGGGAAAATGTCGCTCCTCCTGGAGGACATGAAAAACTACAGCGAAAACGGGTGCGTTTCCATTGTTCTGTGCGCCACGGAAGCGGAACAGAATTCTGTGATGGAAACCTGCTTTGCGGAGGGATATACCGTTTCTTCCATCGAAAATGAACCGGATCCGGAGCACTGGAAGAATGTTCTGACAGATCTGTTTCTGATGAAAACGCCGCGTACTGTACTGACTATGCTGGGGGAATATGTGGGCGGATTTGAAATGGTCTCCCCAAAGTTTGTGTTTCTGGATTACTCCGCAAGCAGCGTGAAGCTGGGAAAAGTATTACGTAGCAGTACCAAAAAGAAAAAGACCGCCACGGAAGCGATCCTGTCCTATGCGGATCTGGAAGTAGGGGATCTTGTTGTCCACCAGGCATACGGAATCGGTCAGTATATGGGACTGGAGAACCTGACTGTTGACGGAAGCTCCCGGGATTATGTGCATATCAAATACGCCGGGACAGACAAGCTTTTCCTGCCTGTGGATCAGCTGGATCAGGTATCCAAATATATCGGTGCAGGCTCTGACGGCGGTATGGTAAAACTGTCCAAAATGGGCGGCGCGGATTGGATAAAGGCAAAATCCAAAGCCAAAGCAGCAACCCGGGAAATGGCCAGAGAACTGATCGAACTGTACGCAAAACGGAAACGGACGCCGGGATACCGTTTTGCTCCCGATGACGAAATGTGCCGGGAATTTGCCGATTCCTTTGAATACGAAGAAACCGATGGTCAGCTGCAGGCCATACAGGATATCCGCAGCGATATGGAAGCCGGGTGGCCTATGGACCGGCTTCTGTGCGGTGACGTAGGTTATGGGAAAACGGAAGTGGCCATGCGGGCGGCTTTCAAGGCTGTCAACAGCGGCAAACAGGTAGCCATTCTGGTGCCTACCACCATTCTGGCCTACCAGCATTATCAGAATTTCCTGAGCCGTATGCGTGCGTTCCCGATACACATCGATATGCTGTCCCGGTTCCGTACCCATGCACAGCAGCAGAATTCTGTACGGAAGATCCGGCGGGGAGAGACCGATATCATCATCGGAACCCACCGTCTGATTTCCAAAGACGTGGAGTTTGCCGATCTGGGACTGATCATCATCGATGAAGAGCAGCGTTTCGGCGTCGCTCAGAAAGAAAAACTGAAACAGATTGCCACCGGTGCCGATATTCTTACTCTGACCGCAACGCCTATTCCCCGTACGCTGAATATGGCTATGGGTGGGATTGTGGATATGAGTGTACTGGAAGAAGCCCCCGGACAACGCGCACCGGTGCAGACATATGTACTGGAATACGATGAAGCCATTATAATGGAAGCCATCCGAAGGGAACTGCGCCGCGGCGGTCAGGTTTTCTATATGTATAACCGGGTGGAAGGGATTTATAATGTAGCTGCCAGGATCGGAAAGACCATTCCGGACGCACGGATTGCCGTTGCGCACGGGAAAATGGACAGGGAAGAAATCGAGGAAGTGTGGGCAGAGCTGATCAAAGGCAATATCGACATACTGGTATGTACCACGATCATCGAAACCGGTGTGGATATCCCCAATGCCAATACCCTGATCATCGAAAATGCCGACCATTACGGTTTGTCTCAGCTTCACCAGATCCGTGGGCGCGTGGGACGTTCCAGCCGCCGTGCCTATGCGTATTTCACGTATAAGAAAGCCAAGATTCTGACGGAAGTGGCGGAAAAACGTCTGTCTGCCATCCGGGAATACGCCGCTTTTGGAGCAGGGTTCAAGATCGCTCTCCGGGATCTGGAAATCCGCGGAGCCGGAAATCTGCTGGGAGCCGAACAGCATGGCCATATGGAAGCGGTCGGCTACGATATGTATATGAAACTGCTGAACGAAGCGGTGATTGAAGAAAAAGGCGAAGTACCGCCGCCAAAACCCGAATGCACCGTAGATATCCGCTGTGACGCATTTTTATCCAAGAGCTATATCCCTTCAGCACCCCAGAGAATGGATATGTATAAAAAGATCGCCCGGATCGACAGGGAAGAAGACTACGATGACGTATTGGATGAACTTTGTGACCGGTACGGCGAGCCGGGATCTGCTGCCGTCAATCTGTGCCGGATCGGGTTTATCAAAGCTCTCGGCAGTCAGGGGGGGATCCGGAAAATAGAGGAATCGGAGGGCACAGTGCGGCTGTATCCTCACCAGATGGAGTCAAAACCTGTGACACTGCTGGCCGCTGCCTATCCTCAGGCCGGTATCAGAGTTTTACTGGGGAATGCCCCTCATATTCTCCTGAAGGTTCCGAAGGGAGAACGCAATACAGAGTTCGTTCTGGAAATCCTCAAAAAATACAATGCCTTCCGGAGTGTTCCGGGGAAAGGGAGCGACAACACATGAAAAAACGCATACTCACCTTTTGTATGGCGCTGACAGTTTGTCTGTGTATGAACGGCTGCGGCGGCAATACCGGGAAAGCGGTAATGACATACGGTGATTCTGTCATTACGGAAAATGTGTTTCAGTATTATTTGTCCTATTATAAAAACATTTACCTGAAGACTTACACCGACATGAAAGATACAGCCGCTTATTATCAGACTGTACTTCCGGACGGACAGACAGCGGAAGAGTATCTTTTCCAAATGACGGTGGAGAACGTCAAACTGACCCTGATCTGTATGGAACTGTTTCAGAAAAGCGGTCTGTCTGTCTCCAAAGCCATGGAAAACGACATCGATGCCTATCTGGATGACATGGTAACGGAATATGCCGGCGGGGACAAAAAAGCCCTGAACGCAGAACTGGCCAAGTATGGCGTCAACCTGAATATGCTGGCGGATATTTATATTGACCAGGAAAAGAGCGGCTTCCTGTTCGATTACTTTTTCGGAGAAAACGGCATCATTCCGGTAAGCGATGAAGAAAAACAGGCATACTATGAGGAAAACTACAGCCATATCTATCATATGTATGTCAACGATGCCTATTATTATCCTACGACCGAAGAAGGCTTTACGCCGACTGACGAAAACGGAAATCCTGTAACAGAACCCATGACGGGGGAAATGCTGGCGAAAAAAGAAGCGGTCATTGCCGCAATCGATGCTTCTCTGGAAGCCGGCAGTGACTTTATGGATGTGTACCGTGTATACTCGGAAGATCAGTATTATGCCAACGGCTATTATCTGACCCGTTCCACCGACTTTGTGGATGCAGTGGTGGACGCTGCATTTACCCTGGAAGAAGGGGAATATACCAAGGTGAAATCCGAGTATGGTACACACTATGTTCTGCGTGCGGAACTGGACGAAGCACCCTGGGAAAATGAATCCAATGCGGATTTCTTTGAAGATTTTGAAACCTCTCTGAAAAGCGAATTGTTCTATTCCTATATCAGCGAATATCTGCCGGAAGTGCAGGTGGATACGGAAGCATTATCTGCCTATTCCGTAGAGGCATCTCCCGTAAACTATCGGTTCTGATAAAGGATGCGGACGCAAAAATAAGCGGTTTCATACAATCCTGTGCACAGGAAATGGCATGAAACAAACATATCTGCCGAACAAAAACTGCACCCATGTATAGGATGCAGTTTTTTGCTTGATTCATATTACAGACTGTCGTAATACGCAGTCATTTTTTCAGCCCGACCGCATAGCATGGCAAGGAAGCCGTCCCGTTCTGCATCCGGCAGTTCCAAAGACTGATGGTGTGCTTCCAGAACCAGATCGCCTGTATAACCTGCCTTTTTCAGCGTGCGCAGGAAAGCACCCCAGTCAATATTCCCGTCTCCCGGAATCAGATGCTCATCCCGTCCGTCTCCGTGTGTGTCCTGTATATGCAGGGAAAGAGGCGGCAGGGAAACCTTTTCCAGATTCTGCAGGGCACATCCCATAGCATGGGCATGTCCTGTGTCCAGACACCAGCCGAAACAGTGGGAATTCACTTCCTTTACCAGGGCAGCAATGTTGGCGAAATCAATGGAGGCACCCCAGAGAAGATTTTCCGAAAGCACAGTAACATTATTTCTGGCAGCTTCCTCCAGGATTGGCTGGATCGCTTCAGCGTTGATGCGGATAAACTCTTCCGGATCCGAAATGCTGCTGCGGTCTTCATAACAGAAAATCGGATGCACCACAATATAACGGATTCCCATCCGCTGCGCACATTCCATCGTTTTTCGTACTATGCTTCCTCTGGCATGGGCGTCAAAGGGAGCATGGGAGTGGGAGAAGCGGGCGCCGTGGGCAGCAGCCAGTTCCCGCAGATCCTCTGCCCATTTGCTGTAAGCGTCGGTCATAAACGGATACTCCGGTTTTTGCACACAATAGTCAAACGCCAGATCCAGTCCCCGGAAACCGGCAGCACAAAGCCGGACAACAGCATCGGAAAGATCCCAGCAACAGGGAAAGACAGATGT
The DNA here is from genome assembly GCA_015064285.1 of Oscillospiraceae bacterium. Taxonomy (GTDB): domain Bacteria; phylum Bacillota; class Clostridia; order Oscillospirales; family CAG-272; genus UMGS1696. The sequence goes on from SVSN01000049.1 coordinate 11,711, forward strand.
AGTGGTTACAGTTTGCATAGCCATCCTCCTGCCGCACAGATGCGGTATTGAGTATATCAGAACATTTTCTTGATGGTGTTCAGCAGTCCTCTGCCGATGGAACGACCGATTTCCCGTCCGATAGTATTCACAGCGGAATTGGCAACTTTCCCGACAACAGAGTTTTTCTTTTTCTTTTCTTTTTCCTTTGCCTTGGCTGCTTTTTCTTTTTCTTCCGCTTCCTTTTGGGCAGCTTCTTCCCTGGCAGCCGCTTCTTTTTCTTCCGCCGCGTTTATAATTTCGTACGCCGATTCAGTGTCTTCAGCATTTTCGTACTTACCATAATAATCATCCGCTTTGATCTCCGCTTTCCGACGGTCATCGTCAATGGCACCCATGGAGGATTGGGGCGGCAGAATGGTAGCTCTTTCCACCATAGAGGGACGGCCTTTTTCATCCAGAAAACTGATCAGCGCTTCGCCGGTTCCCAGTTCCGTAATGGCAGTTTCCGTATCGAATGCCGGATTGATCCGGAAGGACTGCGCTGCTGCCCGTATGGCTTTCTGTTCCGCAGGTGTATAGGCACGGAGCGCATGCTGAACCCGGTTCCCCAGCTGGGCCAGTACCGGATCGGGAATATCGGAAGGCTGCTGGGTGATGAAATACACACCAACGCCTTTGGAGCGGATCAGCTTGACAACCTGTTCAACCTTTTCACGCAGGCTTTTCGGAGCGCCTGAAAACAGCAGATGCGCTTCGTCAAAGAAGAACACCAGTTTGGGCTTTTCCAGATCCCCGGCTTCCGGCAGTTCTTCAAACAGTTCCGCCAGCAGCCAGAGCATGAATGTTGAGTACAGCAGCGGGGTCTGGCTCAGCTTCGGGCAGTGCAGAATATTGATGTAGCCGCAGCCGTTGTCGTCTGTCTGCATCCAGTCGGAGAGCTGAATGTCCGGTTCTCCGAAGAACAGATCTCCCCCTGCATCTTCCAGCTGGAGCAGAGCCCGCTGAATGGCACCGGCAGACTGCTTGGAAACATTTCCGTATTCGTTTCTGTACTCATCCGCATGATCAGCCACATAGGATACCATTGCCCGCAGATCTTTCAGGTCAATCAGCATCCAGCCTTTTTCGTCAGCGATCCGGAACACGATGGAAAGCACACCTGTCTGTATATCGGTCAGTCCCAGCAGACGTGAAAGCAGGGTAGCACCCATCTCACTGATTGTGGTTCTGACAGGATGACCGCCTTCGCCGTATACATCCCAGAAGCGCACAGGGTAGCTCTTGTACATAAAGCTGTCGCGGGGAATGCCCAGACCGTCCAGACGTCCGTTGATGTTGTCATTGGCTTTTCCGGCTTTCACACAACCTGCCAGATCTCCTTTGATATCCGCCAGAAAAACAGGCACACCCAGATCGGAAAAGGATTCCGCCATTACTTTCAGGGTAATGGTTTTACCGGTACCGGTAGCACCGGCAATCAGACCGTGCCGGTTGGCCATGGCAGGCAGAATACAGGATTCCAGTTCTCCTTTGCCCACCAGTATTTTTCCGTCTTTCAGCATAAATAGTATCCTCCCGGAAGGTAATCTTTTCTGTATTAAAAATTATAACAGCGACGGGGAAAAATGTCAACCGATTCCACCGGATTTATGGAAACCTGACAGAAATTTTTCTCCCATAAGGGGTTTCTTCGGAGAAACTGGTTGCAATTCAACAGGTCCCATGGTATAATGAGCCCATAGGAAACAACCGAAACTGAGAAAGACAGGAGGAAAATCATGTCCCAGATCGATAAAATCCGACAGTCGTTCCGTGAACCGGACAGACGATATGCCGTCTACCAGATCATCCACGGCGGTGCTGCCGATCCGCAGAGGGCTGCGTATTATGACGAAAGATGGTTTGGCGGTATTGTAGGCAATGTGAATTATCCCATGGATTTCCCCGATAATCCGGAGATCTGGAAAAGTGCGGAAACCGGAATCCGGGAATACATCCGCCGTGGTATGCACACATGGCTGTATGATGAAAAGGGGTATCCTTCCGGTACTGCCGGAGGATACGTAACCGAATACCACCCTGAATATATTGCCAAGGGATTATACTGTTATGACTATTGGCGTAAGATCGGCGGACCGGGGATCTACAGAGCCGATGTGCCCGGCGATACTTTATGGAAAGCTGTGCTGATCCCCACGGAAGGCGGCGATCCCATAGATGTTACAGACTGTCTGAACGAGAGAGGCGTGCTGTATGTCAACGTGCCTGCCGGTACTTTCTATCTGTTCATGATGAGCATCCGGCGTCTGTTTGACGGAACCCATGCCACAGAAAGCTATAGCGAGCCCCGGAACTATATCAGCCTTTCCGACAAAGCCGCTACAGAAGCCTTCATTGCCTGCACCCATGAAAAGTACAAAGAAGTTCTGGGGGATCAGTTCGGCAAAGGGGTTCTGGCTATGTTTACGGATGAACCCTCTCTGATTTCCTGGAATATACGAAAAGGGGTATTCCCGATCCTGCCCTGGCTGGACAGCTATCCGGCAGATTTCGAAAAAAAGTACGGATACGAATTCTACAAAGCCTGTGTAGCTGTTGTTTTGGCAAGAGGAAATGACGTCACCAAACGCCGCTGCGATTTCTGGGAATTTATCGCCGATACTGTGGCCGACAGTTATTTCGGTACGATTCAGGACTGGTGCCACGCCAATCATCTGAAGTCCTCCGGCCATATGCTGGAAGAAGAACGGCTGCAGGCCCATGTATACAATTACGGTTCCTTCTACCGCAGTATGAAGCGTTTTGACTGGCCCGGGATCGACCAGCTTCAGACCGAAACCGGTGCACTCATGAACGACGGCGCCATCCCGATTGCCCGATTTATTGCTTCTTTTGCCGATATCAATGGTGAGCATGAGGTTTTCACGGAATTTTCCGACCACTCTGTCAGAGAAAGAGGAGCGATTGCCGGTCTGGACTGTTATTACGGCTCTGTCAACTGGCATCTGGCTATGGGTGTGAATAACTTTACCAGTTATTACTCCTGGAACGGCATCACAAAAGAAGAAACGGCTGCATTCAATCGGTATACAGCCCGTTCCGGATTCCTTCTCCGGCAGGGATGCCGTGACAGCAAGGTGGCAGTTTTTTATCCGGAAGCCGCTATGTGGGACAGCTACACCCCCTCCACGGAAGCGCGTGCTATCGACCATTCCGACAGAACCCGCAGACTGGATAAAGCTTTTGTGAAGGCCTCGTGGGATCTGATCCACCGGCAGATCGACTTTGATTATATCGACAGGGAACTGTTGTGTGAGGCCGAAATCCGGGACGGCAGACTCTGTTTTGCCGACCGTGCCTATTCTGCTGTGGTCATGCCCTGTGCCAGAGTGCTGGAAGAAGCTGCCATGGAAAAACTGCTGACCTTGCAGAAAGCCGGAATTGATGTGTTCTTCTGTGAAGAGCTGCCTGTCAAGTCCCGTGAAACCGGAGGAACTGTTCCCGCAGCCGGTGAGATTGCGCAACTGGTGGAAGACGGAAAAATGTACTTTGCACCTACCGATGGCTTTAGTGCATTGCTGGACGAAAAACTGGCGCCTGTCTGCCGTACCATCACTACAGAATCCGATAACGGTACATACCAGCCTATGCTGCTGTCTCACTGCCGGATCACGGAAGAAGGACTGCGGATCGTCTATATTGCCAATATGGCAGCCGAGCCGTATACAGGTATTCTTCATGTCAACGGAACATACAGCAGAACCTGCGAAGCAGATGCATTCAGCGGGGAGATCATGCCTGCCGAATGCACAACCGCAGATGATACAACTACTATGCAGATCACCATTCAGCCGGGAGAAGGACGCTTCTTCCTGCTGCAGAAATAAACAATGCCAAACGGATATAAAGGAGATTCAATCATGAGAATCGAAGAAATTGACAAGAATCTGAAAGTGGAAACTTCTATCCGGAAAGACGATATCGTCTGGCTCTCTCCGAAGGAAGAGCCCATCTCCCTCCATGGTCTGTGTGAAACAGAACTGGATATGCCCTATCACCGACTGCCGGAATCTGTAGCCAAAGCCTCCAACAGCGGTGTCGCCGGGCTTATGTGGCATACCGCAGGGGGGCGTATCCGGTTTGCAACCAACTCTCCGTACATTGCCATCAAAGCCGTAATGAACGAATGCTGGACCATGCCTCATATCACAAAAGCCGGTCAGTCCGGATTTGACCTGTATGGGTATACCGGCGGAAAATCTGTCTATGTCGGTACGTTTATGCCTTCCCCGGGTGTGACCAAGGGGTATGAATCCTGCATCGACGTAAAACCGGAAATGAATACCTACACCATCAATATGCCTTTGTATGACGGTGTGACGGAACTGTACATCGGGCTTGCAAAAGATGCTGAGATCCAGGCGGCTGCTCCCTATGCCTATGAAAAGCCGGTACTGTACTATGGTTCTTCCATCACCCAGGGCGGATGTGCATCCCGTCCCGGCAATGCATACCAGGGCTTCATTGAAAGACAACTGGATACGGATTATATCAATCTTGGTTTTTCCGGATCTGCCAGAGCGGAAGAAGCCATGTGCGAATACCTGGCTTCTCTGGAAGCATCTGTGTTTGTCTGTGATTACGACCATAACGCCCCCAGCCTGGAACATCTGAAGAATACACATTATCCTCTGTACAAAACCTACAGAGCAGCCAACCCGACCACCCCCATTGTGTTCGTATCCAAGCCGGACTTCCGCGGAGACGAAGATGCCATTGCCCGCCGGGCGACCATCTATGAAACATACCGTATTGCCAAGGAAAACGGTGATGACAATGTATACTTCATCGACGGAGAACTGCTTTTTGCCGGAGAATTCCGGGACAGCTGCACGGTAGACGGCTGCCATCCCAATGACCTGGGCTTCTTCCGCATGGGTATGGTGATCGGTGCGGTGGTAGGAAAGATCCTGGCAAAATAAAGGAGTCAATATGCGGCAGACGATATTGTTTGATGAAGGCTGGCTCTTTCATAACGGTGAAATAGAACGAAAACGGCCGCCGCTGAAAGGGCCGATCTATTCCAGCGCCAAAACAGAAAGAGAACGCTGGGGAGCTGCTGCCATTGCTTATAATGACAGCAGCGACGATTATCGTCCCGGCGTGGAGTTCTGTACCGAAAAATGGGAGAGGGTAGACCTGCCTCACGATTTCGTAATTCAGGGAGCGTTCTGCGAAGAAGAAAACAATACCCTTGGATATCTCCCTTACGGAAGTGCCTGGTACCGCAAGCATTTCCGCCTGGAGGATGCGGACCGGGACAAGCGGATCACGCTTCTGTTTGATGCCATTGCTACGGAAAGTACGATTTACTGCAACGGCTGTCCCCTGAAGCACAATTTCAGCGGCTATAACAGCTTTCCGGTGGATATAACGGATTTTGTGAAATTCGGAGAGGACAATGTTCTTGCCGTACATGTGACTACCAAACATCACGAAAGCTGGTGGTACGAAGGCGGCGGCATATACAGACATGTATGGCTCATCAAAACAGCACCGATCCATATCGCACTGTGGGGCGTGTACACCAAACCGCAGCCGGTAAGCGGAAATACATGGCAGATTGCCGTTGAAACCGAAGTGGAAAACCGTACATACACAGATGCGGAGATCCGCGCGGTCAGTGTAATCCGGGATAAAGAGGGCAGAATTGCTGCTGAATCTTCCGGTGTGGCACTGTGCCCTCTGCAGGAGAGCAGTACACTGCGGTATACTGCCGTACTGGAAAACACCCATCTGTGGTCGCCGGAGGATCCGTACCAGTATTCCTGTGAAACCACCCTGTATCAAAACGGCAAAGTAGTAGATACCGTTACAACAAAATTCGGTTGCCGTACATTCCGCTGTGACCCGGACAAAGGACTGTTTATCAATGATAAGCCGGTGAAAATCAAAGGCTTATGCGGGCATTATGACTGCGGTCTGCTGGGCAAAGCGGTTCCCGACAATGTGTTCCGGCACAAGGTACGGATGATGCAGGATATGGGAGCCAACGGATACCGTACCAGCCATTACCCCCAGGCTACTGCCCTGATGGATGCCCTGGATGACGCCGGATTCATAGTGTTTGACGAAACCCGGTGGTTCTCCACGGACGAAGAATCCATGGCTGCCCTGGAGATGATGGTAAAACGGGACAGAAACCGTCCTTCCGTATTTTTCTGGTCTGTGGGCAACGAAGAGCCGATCTTTACCAAAGAACAGGGCAGAAGAATCGCCAAAGCCATGATGACAAAAGTCCGTAAACTGGATGACACCAGACCGGTAACGGCAGCCTGTGATCGACCGGACAATGCAATTGTATACGATGACTTTGATGTGATCGGGATCAATTACGGTCTGCAGCATTACGAAAAAGTCCACGAAAAGTTCCCGGATAAAGCAATTTTCTCCTCGGAAAACTGTGCTACCGGTACCACAAGGGGATGGTATTATGAAGATAATCCAACCCAGGGGTACATAAATGCCATGGATAAGGATACCAATTCCTGGTTCCGCAGCCGTGAAGCTACCTGGAAGTTCATTATGGAACGGGAGTGGGTCATGGGCGGCTACCAGTGGATCGGTTTTGAACACAGGGGAGAAACCGTATGGCCCAGGCTCTGTTCCCAATCCGGTGCTGTGGATCTGTTCCTGCAGAAAAAAGATGCCTTCTGGCAGAATCAGTCCCACTGGACAGAAGAACCCATGATCCATCTTCTCCCCCACTGGAACCATAGCGGGCGGGAGGGAGAACTGCTGACAGTCCGGGCCTATACCAACTGTGAGGCAGCGGAACTCTTCGTAAACGGTCAAAGCGCCGGTATGCTGGAAATCGAACGGTATGGCCACGCCGACTGGCAGGTTCCATATGTTCCCGGGAGCATTGAGGTGATCGGGTATCACGGCGGCAGGGAAGTATGCCGGGACAAACAGGAAACTACGGGAAAACCGTGCCGTCTTGCTCTGATTCCGGAGAATCCGGGAGATGTGACAGCCAACGGGCAGGATATCGCCCTGTTTTCCTGTGTTGTACTGGATGAAGCCGGTAGAGAGATCCCGGATGGCGCGGTTATGGTTCGGTTCACCTGCAATTCTCTTGGGAAAATTGTGGGTACCGGTTCGGATATCAGCGACCATACCCCTCTTGCTTCCCGTGACAGACAGATGCGTGCCGGACGGATTACTGTTGCGGTCCGTGTGGGCAGGGAACATGGTACCCTCCGACTGTATGCCGAAAATCCCTACCTGGAAAACGGCAGCGTTAGCATGGAGGTCTGACTCCGCTGACAGAAGGAAAGGATGATTCTATGAAGATACAACATTCTGTAATCACCGGCGAGCTGAAGCCGGGCCCGGGAAATCCCCGGAACAGTGAAGGCTCTTTCCTGCCGATAAGTGACGGAAGAATCGCGTTTGCCTACAGCCGGTATCATGCCGACAGTGCGGACGACCATGCCGACTGTGATATCTGTGCGGTTTACTCCTATGACAACGGCGAGACATGGGATACGGAGAATTACGTAACCCTGGTAAAGGCTGAAGAATATGGCGAGAAAAACGTAATGAGCGTCACCCTGGCACGGATGGACAACGGCGATATCGGTCTGTACTACCTGCTGAAACACGTGGGCATCACTTCCGACTACATTCTGCGCCGGTATGGGGGGGATTTTTCCAATCCTCTGGGAGAAGTAAAATGTCTCCCCTGCGGATTCCCGGGGTATTTTGTGGTCAACAATGACCGCGTAGCTCATCTGGCCGACGGTACCTGGGTGGTTCCCGCAGCCAAGCATCCCTCCTCGATTCATCTGCTGGAAGACGGAAGCCAGCGTTATGACGGTCGCGGTACCGTGCATTTCTTTGTTTCCCGTGATGATGGCCGTACTTGGCAGCAGAGCTGGCCTATGCTGCAGCTGACAGACAGCTATTCCAATTCCGGTCTGCAGGAACCCGGACTGATTCAGCTTCCCGGCGGCACATTGTACTGCTATTGCCGGACGGATCGGATGTATCAGTATGAAACCGTTTCTATTGATAACGGGGAGCATTGGTTCAATCCCCAGCCCTCCAGATTCACATCTCCCTGTTCGCCTATGCTGATCAGACAGAATCCGTACAGCGGTAAATACTATGCCGTATGGAACCCTGTGCCGGAGTATATGATGCGGGAAAAATCCCCTGTATGGACCGGCGGCAGAAATCCTCTGGTTATGGCGGAATCCGATGATGGCGTGTATTTCTCCGCACCTGTTGTGCTGGAAGAAGATCCCACCCGCGGTTTCTGTTATCCTGCCATGTATTTCCTGGATGAAAAGAATCTGCTCATATCCTACTGCAGTGGCGGCACTCCCGAAGGCGGCTGTCTGAACAAAACTACACTCAGGAAAATCACACTTGCCTGATGAATATTTTGGCAGCGGCACAACACGAAAGCCGAAAATGGCATCAGCCCTAAAAATCCTCTTGACAACCCCGGTTTCCTGTGGTATAATAACCTGGTACATTGGGGTATCGTCAAGCGGTAAGACACAGCACTTTGACTGCTGCATTCGTAGGTTCGAATCCTGCTACCCCAGTCAGGATGAGTGTCTGATTCAGATGCAGGCGCAGTAAAAAAAGAAAAGCGGAGATTTCGAGAGATTTCTCCGCTTTTTTCGACTCTGAAGTTTTTTCGAAATTTTGTAGATGCATTTCGGGCATTTCGGGTCTGTAGCCGGATTCGAACCAGCGAAATGCATTTTTTGATATAGATTCCCCACAGAAGCAAAACCGTAGACAGATTCGAACCGCCACACACTTTCCGAAGCCTTTCAAAAATCCTTCACGTTCAAAATTTATTTACAAAGCCATAGATGCAAGGTCATTTTGGACAGAATTGAACCAACGAAGTATATTTTCAGTTTAATATTCAAGCCAAAATATAGTTAACATATACGTTTGTCATCTTAAAATTCAAAAATTTTATGGTATAATATAATCAACCGATATCGGAAAGCTTGATTACAACTATTTACGGAGGACAAATCATGTCAATAGGATCAACTATTAAAAAATTGCGACACGAACACGATATGACACAAGAACAGCTTGCTGAACTTCTAAATATGACACCAGCTGCTATTTCGGCTTGGGAATGTGACAGAAACTCGCCCGACATTAGCCAAATTCCGCTTTTATCTCACATATTCGGTGTGTCGGCAGATGTTCTGCTTGGCATTGACTTGTCTGTGCAAGAAGAAAAAATTGAAAGTATCATCGTAGAAGCCGAAAAGTGTAGTAGTAAGGAAGCGGTAAATATTTATCGACTTGCACTTGCCGAATATCCTGCATCCTATACACTTATGCTGAATCTCGCCCGTTCTCTTGACTATGCTGGAGAACCAGAAACATACAATATCCGTCTGAAAGAAAGAATTGTACTGTATGAAAAAATTCGCGAAGGAACGAAAGACGCATATACCAAAAACTGCGCGGAAGGTTGGCTGTGTCGCATATACATAAACCAAGGACAGCGTGATAAAGCGATGAAAATTGCAGAGAGCGTTCCAAATTTTATGTTCTCCTACCACGACTTTGAACTTATGTTGGCGCAAGGAAAGGAAAAAATTTATAATATGCATCATAGCATTGAAGGGAATTTTGCTTCTCTTTGTGATGATATTTGTTTTATGACTATGATTGAGGTGGATGGAAAACCTTTTTTCACACACGAACAAGCAATTACAATGCTTGAGAAAATACCGAGATTGTATGAAGTTTTCTACGAGAACAAAGATTATCTTGACGATAGTGTGATGATTGCCTTGGCATACACGCGCATGGCTGAACATTATGCAGAGTTAATGGACGCCACGAATGCTATACGTTGTATAGAGTCCGCCTTGGAAAACGCAAGAAAGGTAGATGCATACTATGAGGGATTGAACAATGGTCCTTATGGAATAACCGATACATGGGATTATCCTCAAATTCCGAAAGAAAAGAGGCACACATCCATTCTTGCAAATCCCGATTTTGACTACCCAACCTGTACGATATGGATCGACAAAGATGGAGAAAGTCAGGTTCAGCGTTGCATACGAGATTTTTCACATTCAAGATTTGATTTTATTAGAAGTGAGATA
>SVSN01000002.1:0-28306 GCA_015064285.1 Oscillospiraceae bacterium
CGCCGCTTTCGTACTTCAGCCGGGAGTAGGCACCTTCGCCGGTCACCATAAAGGTAATTTCCCGGTAGCCGCCCAGTCCCGTTTCGTTCATGCTGACCACTTCCGTTTTGTATCGTCTGGAATCGGCATACATGGTATACATGCGGTACAGCACACCGGCAAACAGCGCCGCTTCGTCCCCGCCCGCACAGGCACGGATCTCCACGACCACGTTTTTATCGTCATTGGGATCCTTCGGCAGCAGCAGAATAGTCAGTTCTTCCTCCAGCCGGACGAGCGTTTCCTTGCCGGCTTTATATTCTTCTGCGGCGATTTCCCGCATTTCCGGATCCTCTTCCATCAGAATCCGCGCTTCTTCGGTATCGCTGTAGACTTTCTTGTATTCCCGGTATTTCTCAATGGTAGGCGCGAGGTTTTTCCGTTCCTTCATGTAAGCGGTATACTTTTCCATATCCCCCATGGTAGCCGGATCCGCCAGCGCCGCCTCAATAGCATCAAATCGCTTTTCAGCGTCCTGTAATTTGGTTAACATTCCCTCTTATGTTCCTGTCTTATTATTTTAGGCAGTTGTCTTTTTTTCTATCAGGCTTTCGCTTTTTTCAGAAGATGAATCCGGATGCCGCACCATTCTCCGTCAAAATACACCACTTTCAGGGTACCTTTTTCATCATACTGACAGGTTTCTTCCCGGAAAGCATATCCGCGGCGTTCAAACCAGGCTTTTGCTCTGGCGGGATCATTGGTCAGCAGTGCGGCATGGGGATACAGTCCTTCTGCCTGACGGTTCAGCACTTCAAAAGCACCGCCCACCATGGCCCCCCGTCCGTCCGGATTGATGGTGGCAGGAAGACAGAGCATTTCTCCCAGCGCATTGGAGCTGGCGGTCAGATCGTCCTTGTCTTCCGCCATAATGGCAAAGTGACCCATCTCCAGTCCCAGCATGGTTTTTACCGCTGCTTCGGTTTCCGCTTTTACGGCGTTCCAGTTTCCTTCCTGCAGCCATGCACCTTTGACCATAAAGCTGCCGCCGCAGGCGATTACATTGGGCAGAGCCAGATACGGATTGAGATTGGACTTATCAATGCCGCCTGTGGGCATGAAACGGATCTGCTGGTAAGGAGCGGCCAGAGAAGACAGCATTGCCGTACCGCCTGCCGCTTCTGCCGGGAAAAATTTCACGGTACGCAGACCCAGTGTCATGGCTGCTTCCACTTCTGTGGGTGTGGCACAGCCCGGATATATGGGCAGACCGGCAGCCTGTGCCGCCTTGACGATTTCCGGATTCAGACCGGGGGAAACGATAAACTGCGAACCGGCTTCCACCGCTCTTTCCAGCTGTTCCAGGGTCAGTACCGTACCGGCACCCACCAGCATATCCGGACGATTTTCCCGGATTGCGCGGATGGCATCGGCTGCAGCATCGGTCCGGAACGTAATCTCGGCGCAGGGGAGACCGCCGGCTGTCAGAGCATCCGCCAGAGGCAGCGCCTGGGCAGCGTCATCGATCTTCACCACCGGCACGATCCCCATTTCCCGCAGTTTTGCATCCATAATCTTCTGTGTAGTCATTTTTTATCTCCCATTCTGCTGTGTGTCGGACAGCAGTATTTCCCTTTCGGGGGCACAATCTTCCCTGCGCCGCACGGCAAACAGGGGATGAAATTCCGATTGGGGAAATGCCTCTTCTGACAGAAACATTTCCCCAGTCCATCGGTTACAGATTCACTTTATTTGCAGAAAACAGCGAAGGCACGATAGGCTTCGTACAGGTCATGCTTGGAGATGATCTCGAAAGGTGCGTGCATGGACAGAACCGGAACACCCAGGTCCACGGTATCAATGTTCATGTTGGCAATATACATAGCCACGGTACCGCCGCCGCCCTGGTCAACCTTACCCAGTTCGGAAGTCTGCCAGATTACACCGTTTTCGTCCAGCAGATTGCGGATCTCACCCACAAATTCTGCAGATGCATCGCTGGTACCACCCTTGCCGCCGCCGCCGGTATACTTGGCCATACCTACGCCGCAGTGAACCAGAGCAGTGTTCCGCTTTTCGCTGACACCGGCATACAGCGGGTCGTAGCAGGCGGTAACGTCCGCAGACAGACACTTGGAGTTGGCGCGGATCACGGAAGGATTAGCGCCCAGCTCGCAGGCCAGTTCATCAATCAGATCCATGAAGATGTGCGCCTGCATACCGGAAACACCGTTGGAACCGGTTTCTTCCTTGTCAGCCAGCACCATCATTACGGTGTGTTCGGTATCCTTGTTGTCGATCAGGGCGGTCAGTTCGGTGTAAGCGCATACACGGTCGTCATGGCCGTATGCACCGATGAGCCAGCGGTCCAGACCTACATCCTGTGCGTTGCCGGCAGGTACGATGGTCAGTTCGGCGCTCATGAAGTCTGCTTCGATGATGCCGTACTTTTCGTTCAGAGCAGCCAGAACATTCAGCTTGATCTTTTCGTCGGCAGGGGTGATGGTGCCGTCTTCTTCCAGATAGGGGGAGGAAGCGATGATGGCGTTCATGCCTTCGCCGTCAAATGCGGAACCCAGGGGGCGGCCATTCTGATCCTTTGCCAGGTGCGGCAGCAGGTCGGTGATGCACAGTACGGGATCGCCGGGCTGGTCGCCGATGCGGATTTCCACGGTTTCGCCGTTCTTCTTGGTAACAACACCGTGAAGAGCCAGAGGAATGGTAACCCACTGGTACTTCCGTACGCCGCCGTAGTAATGGGTCTTCAGATAACCGAAGTGTTCGGATTCATACAGGGGGTGCTGCTTCAGGTCCAGACGGGGAGAATCCACGTGCGCGGCGATGATGCGGATACCGTTTTCTTCGATGTCTTCGGTACCTACGCGGATGGCGAACAGGCTCTTGCCTCTGTTGTTATAGTAGATCTTGTCGCCTGCTTCCAGCTTATCGCCCAGCTTGTATGCCTTGAAGCCTGCTGCTTCCAGCTTTTCGATGGCGTAGATCACAGCTTCTCTTTCCGTCTTGGCTACGTCCAGGAAATGCATATATTCCTTTGCATATTCCATAACTTCTGCCAGCTGTTCGGAATTCTTCAGTTCAAATGCGGTCTTTTTCTTATAAAACAGATCCTCACGGAGCTGCTGTCCCTTGGTCTTGTCTGCCATATTGATATTCCTTTCTTAATTATGGAAAATTTTACGGGTTGGTATAATACAGGTTTCTGTAAACCTCCATGGTTTCGTTCACCTGATTGACATAAGTTTCCGTGTCCTTGTCCGGGAAGGACACCAGATTGCCCAGCTCATCCACCAGTTTGCCGTTGAGCATCCACTGATCCACCGCAGACTGGCCGGCTTCCAGTATGGCAAATACAGTATTCCACCGGCTGTATTCCGTATACAGATACGACATCATATAGGCGCCGTAACGGATATTGGTTTCGGGGTCATACAGAATCCCGGTATCCTGGTCTTCTTTTGTCAGTGTCAGAAGCCAGTCGAAGGTTTCCGGAGAAATCTGCATCAGCCCGATCTCTCCCTCCTCAGACAGCCGGTTGCTTTCGAAATCGCTTTCGGTTTTGATGACGGCATACAGAATATACTCCGGTACACCGTATTCTTCCGCATATTTCACAACATATTCCGAAAAGTCTCTGGGATGATTCTGCAGATCGATCCTGTGCCAGATGGTCTGGTACACAAAGCCGATCCCCAGGGACAGACACAGGATCACAATGATCACCACGCTGCGGACGACGGTATTTCTCAGTTTCATTCCATCCTCCGCCGCAGAGCATCGATCACGGCGTCCACCCGGCTGTACAGCGTGGGACGATCCGCATCGTTTTCGATCACATAATCTGCCTTTTCCCGCAGTTCTTCCGCACTCATCTGGCTTTGGAGCCGCCGCAGAGCCGCTTCTCTGTCGATGCCGTCCCGCTTCATAATCCGGGCGATCCGCAGCTCTTCCGGTGCCGTTACGCAGATGACTGCGGCACAACGGGTGTCAAATCCGCTTTCGTACAGCAGGGGCGCATCGATCAGCACGATATCCGCGCCGTCCGCCTGCAGTGCGTCTGCCTGCCGTGTGGTTTCTTCCAGGATATGCCGGTGGGTGATCCGGTTCAGATCCGCCAGATTCTCCCGGCAGGCCGTTTCCATATCCGGCGTACCGTCCCAGAAGACCAGAGCACGCATGGCACTTCTGTCCAGCGCATTGTCCGGTGTCAGAATACGGTTTCCGAAACGCACCGTCAGTTCTTTCATACAGGGAGAAAGCCCTTGTGCCGGGCCGGTCATATCCCGGTACACTTTATCGGTGTCTACAGAGGGAATCCCCCTGTCCGCAAACATGGCGGCAATATATCCTTTTCCGGAGCCGCTGCGCCCACAAAGTCCGACCAGCATATGCTCACCTCCCCTTGTCGCACTATCCTGTACATTGTATCATAAGCTGTATGGTTTTGCAAGAGAATGGCGTGAATTCGTTGTAAAAATGTATACCTGTACCAACTGTTTTTCCGGCTCTGTTCCGTTGATCCGGCAAAATCTTTTCACAGTATCATCGTCATACACATATGTATGATCCGGAAATTCCGGATTCCGGCAAGACAGACAGCATTCACAGGGTGCACTTTACGGTTGTTCTGCCTTACTTCTCTCTCACCAGCTTCACCACCACTTCACAATGGTGTGTCCGCGGGAACATGTCCACCGGCTGGATCTTTTTCACCTGGTAGCCGGCGCTGCGTCTGAGATATTCCAGATCCTTTGCCAGGGTTTCCGGGTTGCAGGATACATACACCAGTCTTTCCGGTGCGATACCGTCGATGGCTTCCAGCATTTCCCTGCCAAGACCGGCTCGCGGCGGATCCACGAACATCACCTGCACTTCCTCCCCGTTTTCGGCCAGTTCTGCGGTGATCTCCCCGGCGTCGGCACAGTGGAAGGTCATGTTTTCCAGTCCGTTGATCCGGGCGTTCACACCGGCGTCCCGGATGGCATTTTCATTGTTGTCAAACCCGATCACGGACGCGCATCCGTAATTCTTCGCCGCCGCAATGCCGATGGTACCGATACCGCAGTATGCGTCCACCACACGGTCTGCGGGCTTCAGTTCCCCGTACTGCAGGGCGGTCCGGTACAGCTTTTCCGTCTGTACCGTGTTCACCTGGTAAAAGGATCTGGCGGAAATCCGGAACAGACAGTCCGCCAGCTTATCGGTGATGGTGGAACTGCCGTACAGCACTTCTCCGTCGCTGTCCATCCAGAGGGGCGTCTCCGTTTTGTTCTGACACCAGATCACGCTTTTGACCTTCGGATGCTTCCCGACGATTTCCGCCGCCATATCTTTCCCGGCGGCAAAGGTGTGGGAAGCGGTCACCAGCACAACCATATAACTGTCGTCCGCAGCAGCATACCGCACCATCACATGCCGGAACAGCCCCTTTTTATGCGCCGGATCCCAGGCAGGCACACGAAGTTTAATCAGCAGCTGCGCAACGGTACGGACGATACGCGCGGCTTCCCGGTTTTCGATCAGGCAGTTGTCGCATTTTACAATATGATGGGTGGCAGACTGATAGATCCCGTACCGGAACTGATTCTTTCCGTTGTACTGGAACAACGCCTGCAGTTTATTCCGGTAATGATAGGGATTCTCCATGGGCAGAATTTCTTCCACATGCCCGAACCGCCCCAGCAGCCGGATCAGCTTCCCCATTTTCATGGAAAGCTCTTCTTCATAGGTCAGGTTCCAGGTCTGGCAGCCGCCGCAGCTCCGCCGCATTTCACATACCTGTTCCCCGTCGTTTCCCTTTATATCCTGTTTATTCCTGAAATCTTTCATAATATCCTCAGAATGGCATATTTTTCTATAATATATTATACTGCTTCGGATGTGGAAATGCAAGGGTCTCTGGCAAAAAACACCTGTCATCCGACAGATACTGTGCCGGATAACAGGTGTTCTGTTCAGATCCTTTTTTTCAGCCGGAACAGAAGTCTGGCCATCGCCTTGCCATTGAAGGGAATCAGAGGATACAGATAATGCCGCTTGCCGTTTTCGTTTTTATTGGTGGCCACCAGCACCAGGGCAATGAGAATCCCGGCAAAGAACCCCCAGTAATCAAACAGCGCCGTCAGCAGCAGCGTGATCATCCGCAGGTATTTGAAGGCATATCCCAGTTCATAGCTGGATTGGGTGAAATTGGCAATGGCCACAAAGGACATGTATAATATCACATCCGGAGAAAGCCAGCCGACCGTTACCGCAAAATCTCCCAACAGCAGACCGCCCACCACCGACAGTGAATTGGACAGTATATTGGGCGTGTTCAGAGAAGCCAGCTTCAGACCGTCCAGGGCAAATTCCGTCAGAAACAACTGGGCAATGATGGGCAGCTCCCCCGGATTTTTGGGGATCACAAACCCCAGCCATGCCGGAAGCACCTCTTCATGGAGCAGCAGCAGATACCAGAGAGGGGTCAGAATCATGGTCAGCCAGAAAATACCGTGCCGCAGGATCCGCAGGTAGGAACCGGTAAGGGGCGGGAAATAATAGTCATCCGTTTCCTGCAGAAAGTCGAAAATGGATGTAGGAAACACCATGGCTTCCGGACTGTTGTCACAGAGCAGGAGAACGCCGCCTTCCAGAATGGTAGCCGCCGCCGCATCCGGACGCTCGGTTGTGCGAATCTTCGGGAAAGGATTGTACCATTTCTGCCGGATCAGTGATTCTGCCAGACTCTGGTGTCCCATGACCAGAGAATCCGCCTGCAATCCCGTCAGCTTTTCCGCCAGGGTTTCCACATATGCAAGATCCGCCCGGTCTGCCATATAGCAAAGAGCCACATCTGTCCGGGAGATTGTTCCGACATTGAGGTACCGTATGGTCAGCCGGGGGTCACGGATCCGGCGCCGCAGCATGGCTGTGTTGAAAATCAGCGTTTCCACAAATCCGTCCCGACTGCCCCGCATCACTTTATCATTTTCCGGCTCCTCCGTATTTCTGGCAGGATAGGTGCGCATATCGATGACCAGTGCCCCCGGTCCGAAACTTTCGCAGAGCCATACCGTACAGCCGCTGAGCACGGACAGAACCAGTGTATCCACAGAATCCGTGCTGTCCACCTCCACTGCCGGTACATTCGCCGCGGCAAATTCCCGGGCTGCCGCAGGAGAACCATCCCCGAAATCCTTCACGGACAGCAGATGCATCATAAACTTCTGCATGGATTCCGCCTTAATGAATCCATCGATATAATACATGACCATCCGGGTGTCAGCTATATACAATTCCCGTTTGATCAGATCAAAGCTTTCTTCCGTCCGCAGTATGGTATCCAGCATCATGACATCCTCTTCATATTGTCCTGTGAGAACACCCTTGAAAATTTCCAAAGAAAAACGCCTCCGTCCACATTTCTTTTTGGCATAGTATGGACGAAGGTGCGTTCCTTTATTCAGTTTATCTCTGTTTCGGTTTCCGGTCTCCCCCTGCCGGCTTGAAGAACTGGTAGTAATAACAGGGGATCATTCCGTTGTACAGCCGCCGGATCTTGTCTGCCCGTCTGCCGTACAGAGCCGGGAATTTTTCGTGGGGCGTGATCACGTAGATCTGCCAGTTCGGCACAACAGAAAAGGCTTTTCCCATATCCCGGTACAGTGCTTCCGCTTCCTCGACGGTCAAGAGCCGTTCCCCGTAAGGCGGGTTGGTCACGATGGTTCCCCGGCATCCCGGATCGGCAAAATCCCGCATATCCATCTGATAGATGCTGAGACAGTCTTCCACACCGGCGCGGACAGCTGCTTCCTCTGCGATTTTGACACAGGCAGGATCCAGGTCGGTGGCGATTCCGCGGAACTCTGTTTCCCGCTCTCCGTCCATGGCTTCTTCTCTGGCGCTTTCCCACAGTTCCGCCGGAAAATGGGGGTATTTCTCCGCCGAGAACCGTCTGTTGACACCGGGTGCGATATTTTTCATCAGCATGGCGGCTTCAATGGCGATGGTGCCGGAACCGCAGAAGGGATCCCACAGAAGCACGTTTTCCCGGGGTCTGGCCAGTTTCACCATAGCCGCCGCCAGGGTTTCCCGCAAAGGGGCTGCCACGGTTTCCGGCCGGTATCCCCGTTTGTGCAGCGGCACTCCGGAAAGATCGATCATCAGCGACGCCTCATCCTTGAACAGGAAGAATTCGATTTTGTACAACAGCCCGGTTTCCGGCAGACGCACAAGACCGTAGTGGTTCCCCAACCGGACAGATATGGCTTTTTTGATGATTTTCTGACAGTCCGGCACAGAAAACAGTTTGGATTTGATGGCATGTCCGGCAACCGGGAACTGATCTTCGCTGCCGATCCAGTCTTCCCAGGGAAGCGCCTTTGTCCCTTCAAACAGAGCGTCAAAGGTTTCCGCCCGGAAAGAACCCAGCTTTACATACACCCGTTCCGCATAACGCAGGTTGATATTCGCTCTGGCGCAGGCCATGGGATCTCCCATAAAACTGATACGGCCGTCCATTGTCTGGGTACGGGTATACCCCAGCGCTTCGATTTCTTCGCCCAGCAGACTTTCCAGTCCGAACAGGCATGTGGCAGTATATTCGATCATGTTTTTCTCCATTGTCATTTTCCGGTTTCCTGGTTTCTGGATTTTTCGCTTTCTCTTGCTTCCGCCGGCAGTGTCCGGGTCAGGGTAAAGGAGAAGCGGCACCACTGTCCGTATTCACTTTCCACCCAGATTTTTTCCTTGTGGGCTTCGATAATGGTTCTGGCGATATACAGTCCCAGTCCCACACCGGTTTTGTCAAGGCCACGGCTCTTGTCGCTCTTGTAAAACCGGTCGAACACGAAAGGCAGATCCTCTTTGGCGATACCGGTTCCTTCGTTGTATACGCTGACGGTCACTTTTCCGCCCTTTTCGTGGATCCCGATCTCATACCGGCCGCCCTCTCTGGAAAACTTGATGGCGTTGTCGCAGATATTGTACAGGATCTGATGGATGGCGTCCCGGTCTGCAGCTACATACAGGTTATCCGCATCCGCATCGAAGACCACATCCAGCTTTTTGTCTTCCAGCCGCTGTTCGGAGGAAATAATGATCTCTCTTGCCTGTTCGCAGATATCGAAAGGCTCCATGTTGAATTTCCGCTCGCCGGCCTGGATTCTGGTGATATCCAGCAGACTGGACACCAGACGGGAGAGTCTGCGTACTTCTCCGGCGATCACACCGAGATAATACTCGTGTTTTTCCGGCGGAATCGCACCGTCGATGATCCCGTCGATGAAGCCGGAGATGGTGGTCATGGGGGTGCGCAGGTCATGGGAAACATTGGCCAGAAACATCCGCCGCATTTCTTCACTATGCTCCAGAGAAGATGCCATATTGTTGAACGCTTCCGCCAGTTCGGCCACCTCATCGCTGCCCACCACCGGCACACGGACATCAAAATGCCCGGCGGCAAATTCTCTGGCGGCACGGGACATGGCACGCAGCGGAGAAACCAGCCGTTCGCTGATGATATAGATGGCAATCAGCGCCGCCAGCATCAGCCACAGGGAGGACATGATAATGGTTTTGATCATGGCGTTGAGCAGCTCATCCATCCCGGAAGCCGCCGTGGACGTCATGACAGACCCCACCACTTTGCCGTCCAGCGAAGTGATCGGAAGGATATAGACGATATGATTTTCCGCAAAAAAGCCGTCCAGGGTATCGGTACGGGTAATGGTGGCGCCTTCCTGCAGCTGTACGGCAATCTCCGGCGGATAGGATATTTCCTCATCTTCGGACAGGATCCCGTCTTCTCCCGCATAATCCTTTGACCTGTCCGAACCGCCAACCAGTTTGATATCCCCTGCCCCGTCGGAAATAAAGACTACCATATTGTCCAGATTGATGGCCATGATATCCAGAATGGGTTTGATATCATGCAGGGACTGATTCAGATAATCGTTGAAGTTCATCTGCCCGCTGTTGTTGTAATCCTCGATCACAAAATCCGTAATGGAATAGGCCACCCCGGAAACGGTACGGATCTTCAGATTTTCATCATAGGAATTGGCCAGTGTGGTGATGATGGTCGTGGACAACAGAATGCTCAGAATATTGATGAGCATGAACGCGGTGATATATTTGATAAATACGCTTTTGAACATACGTATTTCCCTTTCCGTACATAAATCCAAAGAAAGGTCCCGCACCCTTTTCGGCGGAGGACCTTTCCCGGCATATGTTCCTGATTACTGGATCAGTTCAAATTTGTAGCCGACACCCCAGACAGTCTTCAGGGACCACTTGTCGGAAACACCTTCCAGCTTTTCGCGCAGTCTCTTTACATGTACGTCCACCGTACGGGAGTCGCCCAGATAGTCAAATCCCCACACCTTGTCCAGCAGCGCGTCTCTGGTGAACACTCTGTTGAAGTTGGAAGCCAGGAAGTACAGCAGTTCCAGTTCCTTCGGGGGGATATCCACAGCCTTGCCGTTGAGCTTCAGTTCGTACTTGTTCTTGGAGATTTCGATATTTTCGAACTTAATGGTTTCGTCATCGTTCTGATTGTCGTGTGCGGAATACCGACGGAGCACAGCCTTGATTCTGGCGGACAGCTCCTTCATGTCAAAGGGCTTGGTAACAAAGTCGTCCGCACCCAGTTCCAGACCCAGAACCTTGTCGAACACTTCGCCCTTGGCGGTGATCATGATGATGGGCTTGGAAGAAATTTCCCGGATTTCCCGGCATACCTGCCAGCCGTCCTTGTTCTTGGGCAGCATAATGTCCAGCAGCACCAGGTCGGGTTCGTACATTTTGAAGTAGCTGATCCCTTCGATCCCGTCGCCGGCGATCTTTACTTCATACCCTTCGTTTTCAAAATACAGTCTCAGCAAGTCACAGATGTTGGCATCATCGTCTACTACAAGCAGCTTGGTTCCCATGCAGCATTTACCTCTCTTTTTCACAGAATATTGTTAATGTTAAATTGTTTGTAACGGGGATACGCGGCGCTTCCGGAAAACCGGACAGGCTTCCTCTTTATTCCATATAGTCGCCGTTATAGCTGACAAGCACAGCCTTTTCCACACCGCGGATGGCTTTCAGTTCGTTCACCAGCTTGGCTTCCTCTCCCGCCAGAGACACCGCATAGGTGACTTCCATGGCGGTATCGGTAACGGTTTTGGTCTTCACGCTGACTCTCTTACCATATGCTTTGACGACGTCGGCGGCTTTTTGTTCCATATTTCCGTCAGAAAATTCCAGAATTATGATGTAATCCTGTCCGGTGCGGCCCATTTTCGCCAGAAGCACCAGAATCCCGCCGATGATGAGAGAACCGAGGATCGCCAGGAAATACTGTCTGGCACCCAGCACGATCCCCACGGACAGAGACCAGAACAGGTACACGATATCCAGCGGATCCTTGATGGCGGAACGGAAACGGACGATGGACAGCGCCCCCACCATACCCAGCGACAGAACCACATTGGAAGTTACCGCCAGAATGATGAAGGTGGAGATCATGGACAGCACCACCAGGGAGATCCCGAAGGAACGGGAAAACATCACGCCGGTGTAGGTCAGTTTGTAAATGAAATAGATAAACAGACCCAGTGCGAAAGCGATTGCCAGAAACAGAATGGTGTCCACCGGGGTAAACAGGGTTACGTCCTGGGACAGTGCGTTGGATTTGAACAGATCGGCAAAGGATAGCATTTTTACGTCCTCACAAGATAATTTATATAGGGCCTTCTTTACGGCACCGGAATTACAGACACTTCCGGCACATGGCATATTTGGAAACAGCGGTTTTCCGGGATTCCAGTCCGGCGGTCAGCATCCGCACGATCTCCGGCAGCCAGGCGTCATATTTGATCTCCAGCACATCTGCGGGGGATACGGGCACCAGGGGGATATCGCCGAACAGGTCGGTGGAAGATACGCCGGCGCGTATATGCTGATCGATGGTCACGCGGACATTGCCGGGGGCGTATACGTAAGGTCTGCGGTCATATTCCACAATGGTTTTCGGTTTCAGTCCTTCCCGCATCCGGGTGTACAGCTCCGCCAGAACCCCGTTTCCCTGACGCCACATCCAGTCGATGTCTCCTGTCAGAATGGCGTCACACTGTTCTCTCGTGATCACAGCCTGCAGCTTCTGGGTAAGCTCCCCTTTTTTCACCTTTTTTTCCAGACATATGTAATCGTCCTGCCGGTTATAAATCCGGATCCGGAACTTTTCTCTGGGGTCGGTACCGTCCAGTTTCTCAAACAGCGCCTTATTGTGATAATCATCGAAATACAGACTGCGGATGGTGTAGCTTCCGCCTGCCGCATGAGGGTCGGGAGAGAGCACCTTCGGCAGTCTTTCCGCCAGCAGATACCCTTCTCTGCCGCCGATGGGATACTTGCACTCATGACGGAATTTCGGTGTGTTCAAACAGCATACCCCCTCTCCGTCTTGTTTGCATCATTGTAACCTACCAATGTGAAAACAATATGAACAGGGGGTGATTGAACTTTAAATTATGAACGAGCACACGATATTAAAACAGTTCACAAAAGAAGATTGTTTATTTATTCAAGCATCATCTTATAGGTGTCGCTCAGTTCGTATTCCGTCAACTCCACCGTAAAATGCGAGGCAAAGAAACGTGAGCTCTGTTGTCCGGGGAGTTTTTCTTCATGCTGGATCATGCGGATCCTGGCAAAAATGACCGGTTTATCCGGGGAATGGAATTCACTGGCATGGACAGACAGCCAGTACTCCGTCCCTTCCGCGGCGTACAGATCGTCATATGCTGTGTAATCACCCCACACATCCGTTACATACGCAAGATCCACCGACCCGTGGTGTCCCCACAGAGGGTACAGAGAAAGATACCCCTTTCCGGCAATCCGGTGCTGAAAGCCGAAACTGCGTTCTTCGTGAGAGTTGCCGCTGTCCCATGGCCCGGCATCCTTCTGTCCCATAGACATCTGGATCCTGTTGTCTTCAGCAACCACATCCACAAGTCCTCCGTCAAACGCAAACCCCATGGCAATATTGCAGTCCCCGCCGCCGCCATAGTATACAGTAACCGGCTCCCCCGGTTTCAGTTCCGTCAGAATCTCCTCTCCGCTCGCTTCATCATACGCATACACCCGGATCTGCAGTGCCGGGATGCCGGTTTCTTCCAGCTCCTCCACCCACTCCGTCTCCGGTTCCGTTTCCGGCAAGGGCAGCTTTTCATCCGTTTCCCTGTCCGCACAGCCGGATAGTACCGCCACCGACAGCCCCAGCAGAATCATCCACAGTCGTTTCATGGCCTCTCCTTTCCTCATCCTTTTCCTCTTCACTTATAGTATATCACATGCCATTTTCATTTGTCAAGTGTGTATATTCTGCCCGCCTGCAGGAATTTCTCCCGGAAAAATCGGCAGAATGCTTGCATCCCCGGAAAAAATAGTGTATAATAAGGAGTTGATAACATAAAAACAAAAAGGAAACTTACACATATGAAACTTGGTATTATCGGTCTGCCCAACGTAGGCAAATCCACTCTGTTCAACGCACTGACCGGTGCCGGTGCGCCCAGTGCAAACTATCCCTTCTGTACAATCGACCCCAACGTAGGTGTGGTGCAGGTGCCGGATGCCAGACTGGATGTACTGGCAAAAATGTATGATCCCCAGCTGTACACCCCGGCTGTTGTGGAATTCGTGGACATCGCAGGGCTTGTGCGCGGCGCTTCCAAGGGGGAAGGTCTGGGCAACAAGTTCCTGTCCCACATCCGGGACGTAGACGCTGTTGTTCATGTACTGCGCTGCTTTGAAGACTCCGACATCATCCATGTGGACGGCGGCGTAGATCCCATCCGTGACCTGGAAACCATCAACATGGAACTGATCTACTCCGATATCGAAGTGCTGGAAAAGCGGATCGACAAGGTGCAGAAGCTGATGAAGGGGGACAAGACCCTGGCCGGTCAGCTGGAACTGTTCCAGAGAGTGCTGGACGCGCTGAACGAAGGCACCACCGCCCGGAGTCTGGACTACACCGAAGATGAACTGGCAGTCCTGGAGGACGTAACCCTTCTGACCATGAAGCCAGTCATTTATGTGGCCAATGTCAGCGAAGACGAAGCCGCCGAGGTTTCCGCCGACAACGAACTGTACAAAACCATCTGCGAAGCTGCCGACAAGGAAGGCGCACAGGTTATCCCCGTATGTGCCGGGATCGAAGCGGAGATCGCCGAACTGGATCCGGAAGAAAAAGCCATGTTCCTCACCGAAATGGGCATTGCGGAAAGCGGACTGGACAGACTGATCAAGGCTTCCTATGCCCTGCTCGGCTATATCAGCTACCTGACCGCCGGTCCCAAGGAAGTGCGTGCCTGGACCATCGTCAACGGCACCAAGGCTCCCCAGGCAGCCGGCAAGATCCACTCCGACTTCGAAAGAGGCTTCATCCGTGCCGAAATCGTGGCATTTGACGACCTGGTAGCCTGCGGTTCCATGAACGCCGCCAAGGAAAAGGGTCTGGTTCGTTCCGAAGGCAAGGACTACGTGATCGCAGACGGCGACGTGGTACTGTTCCGCTTCAACGTATAAGATATTGCAGGAAAGAAAGTGCTGCATCCGGCAGTCTGAGATGCGGCCGGGGAGGTTTGTATGAACAGAGAGGAAGTACAGCGGATTTTCCGGGATCCTCCGGTGCTCACAACCAACCGGCTGATCCTGCGCCGCATGCTGAAATCCGACTACAGGGACATGTATGAGTATGCCTGTCAGCCGCGGGTAACCCGGTATCTGCTGTGGCACCCCCATGACAGCGAGGCGTACACCTGCAAGTATCTGCAGTATATCCAGTCCCGGTACCGGCTGGGCGAGTTTTACGACTGGGCAGTTGTCCTCAAGGATCCGGAAGGAACGGAAAAACCGTTCTCCAAAGGAAAAATGATCGGCACCTGCGGTTTCACCCGGTTCCACAACGAGCATAACGCGGCCGAGATCGGCTATGTGCTGAATCCCGCCTGGTGGGGCAGAGGTCTGGCTACGGAAGCGGTATCGGCTGTCCTGCGGTTCGGCTTTGTGGATCTGCGGCTGCACCGGATCGAAGCACGGTACATGACCGGAAACGATGCCAGCCGCCGCGTCATGGAAAAAGCGGGCATGACCTTTGAAGGAATCGCCAGAGAATCCATGCTTGTGAAAGGGGAATTCGTTTCCGTAGGTACCTGTTCCATCCTGCGCAGCGAATACTTTCACGAGGGCAGATAGAGTCCGGATAACAAACAAAGAGCAGCACGGGAGAGGTCTCATGCTGCTCTTTTCGGTTGTATTGTGTGCGGGTCAGAATGTTTCCCGGAAGCGTTCGCAGTAATACTGCACGTTTTCCCACTTGGATTCCGGAGGCAGACGATGGTCGGGACAGGGGATGTAGCCGCCCAGGTCCACAAGTGCCTTCAGCCGTTCGATTTCCCTGTCCACAGCAGCGTAATCGTATGCGAATACCCGCTTGTCCATGCCGCCGACACCCCGCAGCGCCTTGCCATACTGTTCGCGCCAGGGTGCAATGGAAGCGTTCCATGTGCCGACTTCGATGGGGAACATGGTATTCACGCCGGATTCCAGCCAGACCGGCACCAGCTTGTCGATGCATCCGTCGCAGTCCAGGGATACGATATCGCAGCCGTAGGAAAGGAGCAGATCCGTAATTTTTTTATACTGCGGTGCTACATATTCCCGGAACACATCCGGAGATACCAGAGGACCGTTCTTGAAACAGATATCTTCCCAGAAATGGGCAAAATCGGGCCGCAGTCCGGCTTTCAGGATCATTTCGCAGTTTCTGTAGCTGATCTCTCCCAGGGTTTCGATGATTTCGGCATACAGTTCTTCATCGTCCGCATACAAATACGCCAGTTCTTCCACGCCCAGCATATCCCGCACCTTGCCGTAATAGCTGCCCACATGGAGTCCCAGGGGAATCTCGATCTCGTCCTGCCGGGCTGCCAGCGCCTTTACGGCATCCAGGTTCACCCGTTCCGGCTTCCAGGTCAGTTTTTCCTTATACAGCTCCTCCCAGGCTTCTCTGCCGGTGAGGGTGGTGCCGATGGTCATGGGAATGGAATCCACACCGGGGTAGGCACGTTCGATCAGGCCGTTCCAGTTCCGGTAAGTATAGCTGCCGTCGGGGAATTCTTCCAGCCTTTGCGATGTAAAGCCGGGGAACAGATCGTTGGCGCCGCCGCACTGACAGGTCCAGCAGAAATCAAATCCCAGTCTGCCGGAAATGGCATTGTCGGCAGGAGAACCGTCCCAGTATCCCTTTCGTTCTTCTTCGGTGATATGTCCTTCGGCGAGCCATTTGTCCAGCAGCTCTGCCCAGTATCCGAAATGGACCACAGGTACATGATCGGCCGGCTGGTAGTGCAGTATGGCTTTTGTACATTCACGGGCGTTCATTACAGACCTCCGTCACGGTAGATTTTGTTTTTCCGGTATCCGGTTGTAGTTGTATTATATCGTAAACCCCGTCCTTTTGCAAGAGGATTTGACACAATCTCCGGCAGATTCCCCCCCGATTTCGCAGCTTGTTTACAAATCTCTATAGAATTTGCGTAAAAAATATGGTATGATATTATTGGCATGGAAGACTCAGGCGGCGCATATGCTGTAGCAAAACGCTCCCCGGAGGCTTTTTATGCGTCACCAGACATCCGTTTTTTCCCCGGCAAGATTTTTTCTTCTGCTGCTGGTTTTCGTGACCGCCGCGGTGCTTGCCGGTTCCCTGCAGGACATGCTTCCGCCGGAACAGTATATCCTGACCGACCGCACCATCTCACCCACAGGGCTCTCCTCCCTGCTGCCGGTTCCCCTGGACACCCATGCTGCTGCCGTCATCGGCTGTACCGCCGGTATCGCCGCGGAAATGCTGCTATGGTTTGCAGGCGGGCTGACACCCTACGGAGCCATGATTTTTTATCCGGCCGCTGCTTACAGAGGATTCTGTTTCGGCCTTGCCTTCTCTCTGTATACCGGTACCGGTGTTTCTGCCCTGAC
This sequence comes from Oscillospiraceae bacterium, assembly GCA_015064285.1. Lineage (GTDB taxonomy): Bacteria > Bacillota > Clostridia > Oscillospirales > CAG-272 > UMGS1696. The sequence goes on from SVSN01000002.1 coordinate 17,020, forward strand.
CGGCGCCGGATCCGTGTCTCTTTTCGGGTACATTCCGGTGACATGCGTTCTGTTTCTGTTTGCATCCTGCATGCATCCGAAACACGCTCCGCCGCGCCGTCCATTTTCCGCAGGCAGTTTATGCCGGTACAGCATCCGCTTTCTGGTCTGCGCCGGTGCCGTATTCTGGATCACCGTATTCTGCAGCGGACTGCCGGCTGTGCTGTTCTGAAAACCACAAAACCGAGGTAGTACAAAATGCCATTTGAAGATAACGAAAGACATACCCTTGATGAAATCGAGCAGGCGGAGCTGGAAGAGCTGGCCGCCAAAGAAAAGAAAGAAAGCGGATTCAATCCCTTCCGGCGTACCTACAGTGACGGAGATGGGGTTTCCAAGGATGAGGAACAGATCTGCGACAATCCCAATCTGAAGAATTTCTTCAAGATGCTGGGACGCAAGCTCAACCCCATCCTGTCGGTAAACCTTATGTCCGTGTTCGGCAACTTTCCCCTGTTTTTTGCCCTGTTTGCCGTCAGCGGATACGCATCCATTCATTCCACGGCACCGTATTTTTCCGTGTTCGCACCGCTGTACGGCGTCATGCATTTTGACAAGTCTCCCGCCACCGCTGCCCTGATGGGAATCTTCGGCATGCAGGCGGACATCACCATTCTTTCCACCGTGGACTACATCTTGCTGGGCATCTCGGCGCTTGTGATTCTGACTTTCGGCCCGGTCAACGTGGGATGCACCTATATTCTGCGGAATATCTTCCGTGGAGAGGGAATCTTCCTGTGGCATGATTTCTTTTATGCCATCAAGCGGAATCTGCGGCAGGCATTTGTATACGGCATTCTGGATGCTGTGATCATTCTGCTTCTGCTGTACGATATTTTCTTCTTTAACCTGAATTACGGTCTGAACACACCTCTGAACATGATGTTCTACGCAGCGCTGTTCATGGCGGTTCTGTATCTGATCATGCGGCCCTATATCTATCTGATGATGGTGACATTCGATCTGTCCATTCTGAAGATGTTCAAGAATGCCCTGCTCTTCACAGTCCTCGGCATCAAGCGGAATATCCTTTCCGTACTGGGTATTGTCCTGCTGGTCGGCATTGAATTCGCCCTGCTGATGCTGTACTTCCCCCTGGGTGTGATCCTGCCCTTTGTCGGTCTTTTCTCCATCGGCTATATGATGCAGATCTACGCCGCCTATCCCAAGATCAAGGAAATCATGATCGACCCGTATTACGAAAACTGAACGGCTGCAGCACCGAAACGGTACGCGGATAAATACACATAAAAACCTCACGCAGGCCCGGCGATTCTGAGCTTCCGTGAGGTTTTTTGCGTATGCGTCCGGGGATCAGCTGTTTTCCCCCAGCAGTTCCGACACTGTCACAAACTGATATCCCCTTGCGATCAGTTCCGGCAGAATCCGGCGGAGGGCTTCCGGTGTGGGTGAATGGCCGGAAACATAATCATGGAACAGGATAATATCCCCGCTGTCCGCATTGGTCATGACGTTTTCCACAATGTCTTCCACCGACGGATGGGCCCAGTCCCGGGTGTCCACAGACCACAGGATCACTGTATATTCCAACTCTGCCGCAGCTCTGCATACCGCATCACAGTACAGTCCTCCCGGCGGCCGGAACAGATGCAGCCGCTGTTCTGTCATTTCTCCCAGAAGGTTTTCCGTCTCCAGGATTTCTCCCCGTACGGTTTCGTATGCTTCTCTCTGCAGATTCAGATGCCGGTATGTGTGATTCCCGATCTCATGTCCCGCCGCCAGTTCCGCCTGCACCAGTTCGGGATACTGTTCCGCATTGACGCCGATGATAAAAAAAGTGGCAGGAATCCCGTAGGAATCCAGGATCTCCAGAATCTCCCGGGTATACACCGGATGGGGGCCGTCGTCAAAGGTCAGCGCGATCTTCTTCTCTCCCCCCGTGTTGCAGTAGAAATACACATCATCCGTAACACCTGATGCCCGGGTGATCTGTGGCAGAATCAGCAGTCCAGCCAGCAGAAGCACCGCTTTTTTCCATTTCATCCCTGCCTCCCTGTCAGTTCATCCAGTGTTCCGAAGCGGAATCCCATCTCCTTCCAGTCCCGGATCAGATCCCGGAGCACGGCTGCATTGGTGGCTGAGGTGGGGTGCAGCAGAAGCACAGCGCCGTTGTGGGTTTCCGACAGAATTTTTTCTCTGGCTTTCGCAGGGCTCATCTGCTTCCCGTTATCCCAGTCGGCATAGGCAAAACTCCAGAAAATCGTTTTATACCCGCAGGCTTTGGCGAATTCCATGTTCTCCCGGCTGACCTTGCCTTCCGGCGGGCGATAATAAGGCGCCAGTGTTTTGCCGGTCAGATCCGTGTAGATCTTTTCCATTTTCGCAAGTTCCCCCCGGAATTCTTCCAGCGAGCGGACTTGTGTCATATCCCGGTGGCTGGCCGTGTGGTTGCAGACCAGGTGTCCTTCCGCCGCCATGCGCTTTACCAGTTCCGTATCCCGTTCCACCAGTCCCTGAAGGATAAAGAATGCACCGGGTACATTTTCGTCTTTCAGAATATCCAGAATTTTTGCCACATTGCCGTTCTCGTATCCTGCGTCAAAAGTCAGGTACAGCACCTTGTCCTCATCCGCCATGGATGAGTGGGCATGGTCGATATAATACCCGTCATATTGTTCAATATACGCAAATTCGGACGGCACCGGCGCCTGCTCTCCGTTTTTGCTGTGGTGAAAATACCATCCCGGTACACTCTGTGCCGCTGCCGAAACCGCCATACCGGCCACAATCCCGCAGACCGCAGCGCACTGCATCCATTTCATACAGTTTTTTTGCATATTTACTCCTTTATCTCTGGAATGTGCTTTTGTAGTATCTCCATCCGGCAGTGAATTACCCCATGCAAGTTCTGGAGAATTTCAAGTGTTCCGACTGTGCATTTCCACCCTTTATAAAAAGTTATTTTATACAATGAAAGTTTGTGTGTTTTGGCGATTTTCCGTCCTGTGCCGTGCCCATTTCCCGGTAATTCTCTGTAAAATCCCGGTTCACAGCGTTTTCCGCTTTGCGTTTTGGCTTCCATTTGTGTATTTTTATAAGTTTTTCATGTATATTTATTCTATTTTGTAGATGTTGTCTATTGCAAAAAAAAAGGAATTGGAGTATAATATAAGCACATTACGAAAACAGCGGCAGTATATCAAATGCCGTCTATGGAGGATATCATGAAAAAAGAAATCAAGAAAATCGTACTGGCGTATTCCGGCGGTCTGGACACTTCCATCATCATTCCGTGGCTGCACGAAAACTATGAAGGCTGCGAAGTTATCGCCGTATCCGGCAACGTAGGACAGGCAGGCGAACTGGAAGGTCTGGAAGAAAAGGCACTGAAGACCGGCGCTTCCAAGCTGTACATCGAAGACCTGCGCAAGGAATACATCGAAGAATACATCTGGCCCTGCCTGAAAGCTGACGCCAAGTATGAAGACTATCTGCTGGGTACTTCCCACGCCCGTCCCTGCATCGCCAAGAGACTGGTGGAAATCGCACTGGCCGAAGGCGCTGACGCTATCTGCCACGGCTGCACCGGCAAGGGCAACGACCAGGTTCGTTTCGAACTGACCATCAAGGCGCTGGCTCCCGATATGCAGATCATCGCTCCCTGGCGTGTATGGGATATCAAGTCCCGTGACGAAGAAATCGACTACGCCGAAGCACACAACATCCCCCTGAAGATCAACCGCGAAACCAACTATTCCAAGGACAAGAACCTGTGGCACCTGAGCCATGAAGGTATGGATCTGGAAAACCCCGCCAACGAACCCCAGCTGAACAAGAAAGGCTTCCTGGAACTGGGCGTATCTCCCGAAAACGCTCCCGACGTTCCCACCTACGTTACCATCCACTTTGAAAAAGGTATCCCCACCGCTGTGGACGGCGAAGAACTGGGTTCTGTGGAACTGGTTGAAAAGCTGAACAAGATCGGCGGCGCCAACGGTATCGGCATCCTGGACATCGTGGAAAACCGTCTGGTCGGTATGAAGTCCCGCGGCGTATACGAAACTCCCGCCGGCACCATCCTGTACAAGGCTCACGACGTACTGGAAACCATCACTCTGGACAAGGAAACCATGCACTTCAAGACCATGGTTGGCCAGAGACTGGCTGAACTGGTGTACAACGGCCAGTGGTTCTCCCCCCTGCGCGAAGCTCTGTGCGCTTTCACCGACGAAGCCCAGAAGCATGTTACCGGTGACGTGACCCTGAAGCTCTACAAGGGCAACATGATCAACGCCGGCGTAACCTCTCCCTACTCCCTGTACAGCGAACAGACCGCATCCTTCGGTGTGGACGAAGACTACAACCAGGCTGACGCCGACGGCTTCATCAACCTGTTCGGTCTGCCGATCAAGATGAAGGCTCTGGCCGAAAAGAACTGGAACAAATAAGTTTTCCGGTATCCTATAACACAAAATGACAATGCACAACACTTCCGGTTTCATTTTCATAGAATCGGAAGTGTTATGTACTATAACGATCCTTTCGAAACCACCCTTTGGAGGTATATAATGGCGAAAATGTGGGACGCCCGGTTTTCCAAAGCCGAAAACAGCCGGGTGAACGACTTCAATTCCTCGATTTCCTTTGACTCCCGTATGTTCCGGGAAGACATAGAAGGTTCTGTTGCCCATGCCACCATGCTGGGCAGATGCGGCATCATCGACCGGAGCGAGGCGGACAAAATCATCGAAGCTCTGGGACAGATCAGGGCGGATATCGAATCCGGTGCTCTCCCCATCGATCCCGAAGCGGAAGACATCCATATGTTCGTGGAAGAAGTGCTGACTGCCCGGATCGGCGACACCGGCAAAAGACTGCACACCGCCAGATCCCGCAACGACCAGGTGGCTCTGGATATCCGGCTGTACCTGCGTCGGGAAATGGAAGCGATCCGGGAACTGCTGACCGGTCTGCTCTCCGCGATTGCCGAAAAAGCGGAAGAAAACGTGCACACCGTAATGGCCGGGTATACGCATCTGCAGCGTGCGCAGCCGGTAACGTTTGCCCACTACATTCTCGCTTATGCCCGGATGTTCCTGCGGGACCTTTCCCGGCTGGACCAGACAAAGGCACGGATGAATGTGTGCCCCCTGGGTTCCGGCGCCCTGGCTTCCACCACCTACCCCATTGACCGGCACATGACCGCCGCCCTGCTGGGGTTTGACGGCCCCATGGAAAACAGTATCGATGGCGTTTCCGACAGAGATTCTCTGCTGGAACTGGCCTTCGACCTGTCCGTGGTGATGATGCACCTGAGCCGGTTCAGCGAGGAAATGATCCTGTGGTGCTCCTCCGAGTTCGGCTTTATCGAACTGGACGACGCCTTTTCCACCGGCTCCTCCATTATGCCCCAGAAGAAAAATCCCGATATTGCAGAGCTTGTCCGCGGCAAGACCGGCCGGGTCTACGGAGATCTGACCACCCTGCTGACCATGATGAAAGGTCTGCCTCTGGCGTACAACAAGGATATGCAGGAAGACAAGGAAGCGATCTTTGACGCCATCGACAACGCGAAGATCTGCATCGAACTGTTCACCTCCATGCTGGCCACCGCCACGGTCCGTGCAGAAAGGCTGCGGAAAGCTGCATCCGGCGGATTCATCAACGCTACCGACTGCGCCGACTATCTGGTGAAGAAGGGTATGCCCTTCCGGGACGCCTACAAGATCAGCGGACGGCTGGTTGCGTACTGTATCGACACCGGTACCGACTTTGAATCCCTGCCGCTGGAAACCTACAAAGAATATTCTCCCCTGTTTGAAAACGATGTATACGATGCGGTGAATCTGGAAAACTGCGTAAACGGACGGCTTGCTTACGGCGGGCCCAGCGAAAAATCCGTAAGACACCAGATCGAACTGCTGAAAACCTGTTTAGCCAATGCATAAAGGAGCAACTGTCATGACCATCAAAGCTGCTGTTGTGGGTGCCACCGGATATGCCGGTGCAGAACTGGTACGTCTGCTGGCCTGCCACCCGAATGTAGAAATTACCGGTCTGTCTTCCACTTCCTTTGCGGGACAGACCATTGACGAGATTTACCCCAGCTTCAAAAAATGTGCGCTGCCGGTTCTGTCCGACATGGATACCGCCATCGCCGGTGCAGACGTTGTGTTTGCGGCGCTGCCCCATGGTCTTTCCGAACCGCTGGCTGAACAGTGCGCCGCTGCCGGTTCCCTGCTGATCGACCTGGGTGCCGACTTCCGTCTGGAATCCGAAGAAGAATACGAAGCCTGGTACAAAAAGCCCTTTGACAAACCGGAACTCCATGACGGTGCGGTTTACGCTCTGCCGGAACTGTTCCGTGAACGGATCAAGGATGCAAAAATCGTTGCCAATCCCGGCTGCTATCCCACTGCCGCTGCCCTGGGTCTGGCGCCCGCACTGAAGGCGGGTCTGGTGAAGGGTGAGCATGTGATCATCGATGCCAAATCCGGTGTGACCGGTGCCGGCCGTTCCCTGACCCAGAACACCCACTATCCCGAAACCAACGAAACCATCTCTGCCTACAAGGTAGGTTCCCACAGACATACCCCAGAGATCGAGCAGTCTCTTTCCCACATGGCAGGTGCTCCCGTGAAAGTTACTTTCGTGCCTCATCTGCTGCCTGTGAACCGCGGGATCGAAGAAACGATCTATGTTCCCCTGGCAGAAGGCGTGACCATGGAACAGATTCGCGCCGCGTACGAAGATTTTTACAAAGACGAACCTTTCGTACGCATCGAACGGGACGGCGTATCTGCACAGATCCGCAACATCGTCCGTTCCAATTTCTGCGACATTTCCCTGCACATGGACAAGCGCTGCGGCATGCTGATCATCTGCTCCTGCATTGACAACATGGTCAAGGGCGCTGCCGGTCAGGCTATCCAGAATATGAACCTGCACTTCGGTCTGGCTGAAACCGTGGGGCTGGATACCCTGCCTGCCGGATTCTGATAATTTAGGAGAGTATCATGAACATTACATACAATACCATCCCCGGCGGCGTTTGTGCAGCCAAGGGATTCAAAGCCTACGGTGTACACGCCGGTTTCCGGAAAAACACCGCCAAGCTGGACCTGGCCATGATCCTGGCCGACACCGTCTGCAATGCTGCCGGTGTATACACCAGAAATAAGGTTTTTGCCGCCCCTGTAGGTGTGACCCGTGCCCATCTGGCCGGCGGCAAAGCAAAAGTTGTGATCTGCAACAGCGGCAACGCCAACGCCTGCACGCCTGACGGATACGATACCGCCAATGCCTGCTGCAAAGCCGTTGCGGAAATGGTCGGCTGTGCGGAATCCGAAGTAATCGTGGCATCCACCGGCGTGATCGGACAGAGCCTGCCTACCGAACCCCTCTTCACCTCCCTGCCTGCCCTGTATGCGGCTGTTGAGGCTACGGAAAACGGTGCGGATCTGGCTGCCAACGCCATCATGACCACCGACACCAAAAAGAAGGAATTTGCCGTTTCCTATGAATATGCCGGTAAGACCATCCGCATGGGCGGGATGTGCAAAGGCTCCGGTATGATCCACCCGAACATGGGTACCATGCTGGGGTTCATCACCACCGACTGCGCCATCTCCTCTGCCATGCTGCAGAAAGCCCTTTCCACCGCCATTGTGGATACCTTCAACATGGTTTCCGTGGACGGCGACACCAGCACCAACGATACGGTCTGTGTAATGGCTTCCGGGTATGCGGAAAACGAAGAAATCACGGCGGACGGTGAAGCTTACGATGCCTTTGCAGGCGCCCTGCTGCAGCTCTGCACCCTGATGGCATCCGCAATCGCTGCCGACGGCGAAGGTGCCACCAAATTCCTCAAGTGCCATGTATACGGCTTCTCCGACAAGGAAGGTGCACGGGTGCTTGCCAAGAGCGTTATCGGCTCTTCTCTGGTGAAAACCGCCATTTTCGGTGCGGACGCCAACTGGGGCCGGGTAATCTGCGCACTGGGTTACTCCGGTGTGGATTTTGACACCACCAAGGTGGACATCGCCTTCTCTTCCCCCGTGGGAACCATCTCCGTCTGCAAGAACGGCGCAACCGATCCCTTTGATGAAGATATCGCCAAGAAAATCCTGCTGGAAAAGGATATTGTCATCGAATGCGGCATGAACTGCGGCGACTATGAAGCCACTGCCCTGGGATGTGACCTGAGCTACGAATACGTACACATCAACGGCGATTACAGAAGCTGAGTCAGCGGAGGATTTATTATGTCTATCACCAATCAGGACAAGGCCAGTGTGCTGATCGAAGCCCTGCCTTATATTCAGAAATACACCGGGCAGACCGTTGTTATCAAATACGGCGGCAATGCTATGCTGTCGGAAGAACTGCAGGAAGCGGTGATCAATGACCTGGTGCTGCTCTCCCTCACCGGGATCAACGTGGTTCTGGTACACGGCGGCGGCCCCGACATCAACGATATGCTCCGGAAGATCGGCAAAAAGTCCGAATTCATCAAGGGACTGCGGTACACCGATGCGGAAACTGCCGAAGTGGCTCTGATGGTGCTGGCCGGCAAAACCAACAAACAGCTGGTTGACCGGATCGAACGGACCGGCGGCCGTGCTGTAGGGCTGTGCGGTCTGGACGGCGGACTTCTGAAAGCCAAGCGCCACACCGACGAAGAAGGCACCGATTACGGTTTCGTGGGCGACATCACTTCTGTGGATGCCTCCATCATTCAGGATGTGATCGACAAGGGATATATTCCCGTAATCTCCACCATTGCGCACGCTGCCGACGGATCCGGTGTATACAACATCAACGCCGACACTGCCGCTGCGGAAATCGCCATTGCGCTGAAAGCCAGAAACCTGATTCTGCTGACAGACACCCGCGGTGTTCTCCGGGATCCCCACGACGAAGACACTCTGATTCCCGTCATCCACACCAACGAAGTGGAACAGCTGAAAGAAGAAGGCATCATCTCCGGCGGTATGATCCCCAAAGTGGAATGCTGTGTTCATGCGGCAGAGGGCGGCATTTACCGTACATTTATCACCGACGGCCGGGTAAAGCATTCTATCCTGATCGAAATGCTCTCCGAAGAAGGCTGCGGCACCATGTTTACCAAAGAGGCCTGAAGCGCCGGAAAGGTATTCTTATGACAAAAGATCAAGTCATTCAGAACGACAACCAATATATCATGCATACATACGGCCGGCTGCCCCTGGTTCCGGATCACGCTTCCGGCTCCACCATGTGGGACAAGGACGGCAAAAAGTTCATTGACTTCACCAGCGGTATCGGTGTGAATTCCTTCGGGTATTCCGATGCGGGCTGGGTCAAGGCTGTTTTCGACCAGGCCTCCCGTTATCAGCATGTGTGCAACTATTACTACTGCGAACCGGCTACGGAACTGGCGGAATTTCTGGTAAAATCCTCCGGCCTGTGCAATGTGTTCTTCGGCAACTCCGGTGCGGAAGCCAATGAAGGCGCCATCAAGCTGGCCAGAAAATACAGTTTCGACAAGTACGGCGAGGGCCGCGCCACCATCGTGACCCTGAACCAGTCCTTCCATGGCCGTACAGTCACTACGCTGGCTGCCACCGGCCAGGATGTATTCCACCAGTATTTCTTCCCCTTCACCGAAGGGTTCAAGTACTGCGATGCCGGGGATCTGGAACAGCTGAAAGCCGCCTGCACCGATGACGTCTGCGCCGTTATGATGGAACTGATCCAGGGCGAAGGCGGCGTCAATATCCTGCCCATCGAATATGTACAGGCTGTCCGGGATTTCTGCGAGGAAAAGGACATTCTGCTGATCCTGGATGAAGTACAGACCGGGATGGGTCGTACCGGCAAGGTTTTTGCATTCCAGAACTACGGTATTCTGCCGGATATCTGCACCGTTGCCAAGGGGATCGCCGGCGGGCTGCCTATGGGCGCGTTCATCAGCGGCGAAAAGACCAAGGACACCCTGGGCTCCAGCATGCACGGCACCACCTTCGGTTCCAACCCGGTATGCGCTGCCGCTGCCTGCTATGTTACCTCCAACCTGACCGAAGATTTCCTGGACGCCGTCAACCGTAAGGGACAGATCATCGCCGATAAAATCGCATCTGCCGGTATCGACAATGTGGTATCCGTACGGCATCTGGGCATGATGATCGGTGTACAGGTCAAGTCTTCTCCCAAGGATGTACTGAAAAAAGCCTTTGACGCAGGACTGCTGGTGCTGACCGCCGGCAAGGACGTAGTACGGCTGCTGCCTCCTCTGAACATCTCCATGGGTGAGATCGATGAAGGGCTGTCCATCCTGCTGGAAGTGCTGAAATAAAAATAAAACGATCAGAATAAAGGATATATCACCATGAAAAAAGACCTTACCAAAATGGCGGATCTGTCCGCAGAAGAAATCAACGAGCTGCTGGATCTGGCTGCCAAGCTGAAATACGAACGGAAGAACGGTATCGAACACCATATTCTGAAGGGGCAGTCTCTGGGTATGATTTTCCAGAAGTCCTCCACCAGAACCAGAGTTTCCTTTGAAACCGGTATCTATCAGCTGGGCGGTCAGGCGCTGTTCCTCTCTCCCCGTGACCTGCAGATCGGCCGCGGCGAACCTCTGGAAGACACCGCAAGAGTGCTCTCCCGGTACCTGGACGGTATCATGATCCGTACCTTTGCCCAGCAGGAAGTGGAAGACCTGGCCAAGTGGTGCACCTGCCCTGTTATCAACGGGCTCACCGACTACTGCCATCCCTGTCAGATTCTGGCAGACCTGCTGACCATCCGGGAATTCAAAGGCGGTTTTGACGGCCTGAAGATGACCTACATCGGTGACGGCAACAATATGGCAAACTCCCTGATCGTGGGCGGTCTGACCGTAGGCATGGATGTGGCAATCGCCTGCCCCAATGCATACCGGCCCGATCCCACCGTTCTGGAATTCGCGCGGAAGTACCCGGGCAAGTTCACCATGACCGACAACATTCTGGAAGCCGCCCAGAATTCCGACGTGCTGTTCACAGATGTATGGGCATCCATGGGTCAGGAAGAAGAAGCCGCAGAACGCCGCAAGGTATTCACCGGCTACCAGATCAACGATGCAGTGATCGATGTATGTCACAAGGATGTAATGGTACAGCACTGCCTGCCTGCACACAGAGAAGAAGAAATCACCGCCAAGGTATTTGAAGCCCACGCCAACGAGATCTTCGAAGAAGCCGAAAACAGACTCCACGCCCAGAAGGCTGTTATGGTTCGCCTTATGCGGAAGGCATAA
>SVSN01000002.1:28406-106319 GCA_015064285.1 Oscillospiraceae bacterium
TACGCCCGTCCCTATGACCGTGCCAAATGGAATTATCTGTTCCACGACGGCTCCCAAGAACAGATTATCACTGAAATGCTCCGGTACCAGAATCCGGACGGCGGCATGGGGCATGGCTTTGAACCGGACGTTCTTCTTCCTCTGTCCGCTGCTATTCCTACGGCAGAAGCCATTTTTCAGACGTATGATTACGGTCTGGACACCAACGGTCACTGGTTCCGTGACATTCTGGCATATTTTGAAAATTCGGTACAGGACATTCCCAAGTACTGGGAGGACTGTCCGAAGGAAGCCATGGAGTATCCTCATGCCCCCTGGTGGAACTGGGCACCCTGCACGGTGTTCAATCCCAATCCCTGCGGTTGTGTGGCCTCTGCGTTTCTCCGGTACGGTACCCCTTCCCAGAAAGATTTGGGCCTGCGGATCGCCCGGGACTGTTTTGCCCTGCTCTGCAGCCGGGATTTCTGTGGAGATCACGACACGCTGAACATACTGACGCTGGTGGAACAACTGCATGCTGCAGGTTCTGCGCTGATCACAGACGAAATTCTCTCCGCCATGCGCCGACGGATTCTGGAAAACACCTGCTTTGATGCCTCCAAATGGAACGAATACTGTTTCCAGCCCCTGGATTTTGTATCTTCCCCGGATGCATTGTGGTATGACACCGTAAAGGACGGCATTGCAGAAAACATCAGCTTCTGGCTGGATTCCCTGAACGAAAGCGGTGTGTGGGAGCCGAACTTCTCCTGGGGCGTGGATTCCGATGTTTCCCGACAGGTGACACAGAACTGGCGCGGATATATCACCGTCAAACGGGCACGGATCCTGAAGCGTTTCGGTCTGATCGAACAATAACCATATACTGCAAAAAGCTGCCGCATATCCGTTTCGGATACGTGACAGCTTTTGTTTTTATGCAATCAATACCGCAGATGCTTACTGTTGTTGTATGCGGTGGGGAGATTTTCTGCGTACAGATGTCCGTCAGAAGACCATGTCAGCACCTTCGGCACCGTAAAACCGTCCTTTTCCGCAAATTCAATCACGGTCAGGTTGGAATGGCTGATATCAAAATGGGTAGTAAATACCGGATACGGGATGTGCAGCAGGTGGCTCAGGAAAGCCATGCCGAAACCGTGGTGCGCAAACATGGCAACCCGTTCATTATTGGACTTTGTAACCTGATACACGCCGCTCTTGCCCACTCTCTGGTAGCCCAGTTCCGCAAAAAATGCATCCGATTCCCGACGGATCCGTTCTTCGCCCTTTCCGAAATCGTACTTCACAAGACGGGGATCCGTGTACCACTGGTCACCCATTTCCTGAATGGCTGTTTCGTTGAAGATTTCCTGAATATCCCGTCTGGCAAAGCACCAGGTACGCTTGCCGGGTTCGTATTCAATGGCGTAATCGTTCCAGGCGTGGCTCTCGTTGCACCAGTCCAGCTGGGTGATGGACATCTTCAGCATTTCCGCTGCCGGTTCCGCAGTCTGATAGGCTCTGGTGGAGGTGGAGGAATAGATCCGGTCCAGACCGAACTTGGCAAGTCGTCTGCCTACTGCTTCCGCCTGTCTCCGTCCCAGGGGGGTCAGCGCGTCCGGAGAATATGTGGGGTCGCCGTGTCTCACATAGAAAAATAACATTTTCACATACCTCAGTCGATCACAAACTGTACCGGGATCCCGTTTTCATAGCGGATAACCGGCTCGCCCTGAATCAGGGGCAGAATATAGTGCAGGCATTCTTCTGTCACATGATTGCCGGCTTCATTGATAAAGTCTCTCGGCACGCTGCGTACCTGGTTGGCAATGCTGGCAATATCGCTTGCCTTGAATTCCACAGCATAATCCCCTTCTGCCCGCTGAATGGAGATCATATGTCCGCTCACGCCGTTGGATGCAGCCTGTACAGCCGCCATACCGGCACCGGAGGATTCGGTCAGGTCGGTGAGAGAAGAACAGTGGGAAGCGCATCTCTGGGGCAGATTCAGCTCAATGGAACGAACCTTGCAGCCGATTTCAGCCTTGACAGCCAGTTCCAGCGCCTTGCCGGTACCGGCCAGATACTTGTGTCCGAACGCGTCGGTGGAACCGCTCTGGGTACCTTCACCCACATAGGTGCCGTCCGCAAAACGAATCCCTTCCGAAACGGCAACCACCACATTGGGATGCTTTTTCAGCGCTTCCTTCACATCGGCAAAGAAAGCATCCATGGAGAAGGTCACTTCCGGCAGATACACCAGATCCGGTGCATAGCCGTTTATGATACCGGGCAGTCCTGCGGAAGCAGTCAGCCAGCCGGCATCTCGGCCCATGATCTCCACGATGGTCACAGCGGGTACGGTGTATACCGCGCAGTCACGGATGATTTCGGAGATGGTGGTAGCGATGAACTTGGCGGCAGAACCGAAACCGGGGGTATGGTCTGTTCCCATCAGGTCATTGTCGATGGTCTTCGGTACACCGATGGCGCACATTTCATAATCAGATGTCTTGAGATACTCAGTCAGCTTGGCAACGGTATCCATAGAATCGTTGCCGCCGATATAGAAGAAGTAGCGGATATCGTACTTTTTGAACAGCGCGATCAGATTTTCAAAGAAAGCTGTGTCCTTATGGGGATCCGGCAGCTTTTTCCGGCAGGAGCCCAGCCCTGCAGCGGGTGTATGGGACAGAAGCGTTACTTTGTCTTCATCCATAGAACCGTCAGCAGCGGCAAAGAGTTCTGTCAGATCCACTGTCCGTTCCGCCAGAAACCCTTCGATCCCGTTGCGCATCCCGTACAGCTTGGTGATATGTTCCCCATTATCCGCAAAAACACCCCGGATCACACCGGCCAGGGTCGCATTGATGGCTGCGGTAGGGCCGCCGGACTGTCCGACAACTGCCGCACCTTTTAACAGTTTTTCCATATATGCCTCCAGCGTTTTACGCCAATCATTCATGTTTCGCATAAAAATCCATTGTAGGTATATCATACCACAATTTGTTTCCTCTGTCAAGAAGGTTCGATTAACTTAGAAAAAACCCGCTTTTTAGCACATTTTATGCTCGATTTTTTCTTGTGATTTGTGGATTCGTCCCCCATTGCGACATTTTTTTACCCCATGGCCGGAGTATAATATACATACCGTACAGGGAATTCCCCAGAGAACTCCCGGAAAACAAAAAAGCCGGAGGCTATTATGCAAAAAAATGAACGAGGACTGCGCTGTCTGGAATCGGACGGCTGCCTTACTGTCTATCTGGAAGGAGACATAGACCATCATTCCGCCCAGACAATCCGCTCCCGGATTGACACCAAACTGTTTCTGACACGCCCACGTGAGCTGGTTCTGGATCTCTCCAGAGTCAACTTCATGGACAGCGCCGGGCTGGGACTGATTCTTGGCCGGTTCACCAAAGCTGCCGAGCTGGGCGTACAGTTCCGTCTGGCAAGTCCCAATCGTCACATTCAGAAAATCCTGGATCTGGCCGGTATGGAAAGACTGATCCCCATCACCGCCGCCCGTTCCAGCTGAGGAGGTTATCATGCAAAACATCAGACAGGAAATGCATCCGGAACAGGAGAACGCGCCGCTCTCTCCGGCCGGTCAGGAATCCAAAGACACCCGTATTCTGAACGAATGCCGCCTGGTGTTCCCTTCCCTTTCTGCCAACGAAGGGTATGCCCGTGCCTGCGCAGCCGCTTTCTGTGCCCAGTTGGACCCCACCGCCACGGAAATTTCCGACATCAAATGTGCCGTTTCGGAAGCTGTGACCAATGCCATCGTCCACGGCTACAGAGACCGGATCGGCGAGATCATCATGACCCTGCGGCTGCTGCCGGACCGGACTGTCCGCATTGAAATCCGGGACAAGGGATGCGGCATCGAGGATATTGACAGAGCAAAAACACCGCTGTACACCACGGATCCGGCAGGCGAGAGAAGCGGCATGGGATTTACCGTCATGGAGAGTTTTATGGACTCTCTGCGGGTTCTTTCCACCCCCGGGAAAGGCACCAAAATCACCATGACCAAAAAATTCACCTATATTCCCCGCAGCCGCCGATGAAATACATATCCGGCTTCCCGTATTGCCGGAAAAAAGGGGGATATATCCATGACGGATACACAGAACTATATATGGACTGACACGGAAACGGGCGGAAAATTTGATGCCAACCGGGCGGATCTGCTGCGCTATCAGGCCGGGGACACTTCTCTGGAAGCGGTTCTGATGGAGCGCAATGCACCGCTTGTAAACGGACTTGCCTGCCGTTTCCGCGGAAGAGGGGTGGAATACGAAGACCTTGTGCAGATAGGTTCCATCGGTATGCTGAAAGCCATCCGCAGTTTTGACTGTGAACGTGGTACGGCGTTCTCCACCTATGCAGTACCTCTGATCATCGGGGAAATCCGGCGGTTTCTCCGGGATGACGGAATGATCAAGGTTTCCCGGAACCAGAAGCGTATCGGTGCAATGCTGATGCGGGAACGGGAGAAATATCTGGCGGAACAAGGCTGCGAACCCACACTGGAAATCCTGGCAGAAGCTGTGGGACTTTCCCCGGAAGAAGCTGCTGTTGCCATGGACGCCTCCATGCCGGTGCATTCCCTCTCGGAGGTCATCGGTGACGAAGATTACACACTGGAAAACGTGATCCCCGCAGCGGAAGATACCCTGGGGAAAATGCTGGAGCATATCGCATTGGAAGAAATCATCGGTACCCTGCCGGAACTGTGGCGGAAAATCCTGCTGCTGCGGTATTACCGGGAATATTCCCAGCAGCAAACCGCCGATGCACTGGGACTGACACAGGTCAAAATCTCCCGGGAAGAGAAGAAAATTTTCACCAGGCTGCGGCAGGAGCTGGCCTGAGCGGCACAAAACCCACAGGCGCCGCTGCAAATCCATTGACAATACAGCCGGAAATTTGCTATAATAACGGTATATGGCAAATCCGGCTTTTTTCTTTTTCCCAAGCCGTTTCATACAGGATACAGGAGGCATACCATGCCGAATATCATAGAAATCACAGATCTGCAGAATCCGCTGCTGGATCCCTATGCCCGTCTGACCGAAAACCAGCTCCGTTCCCGCCGGAATCCGGACAAAGGCATATTTATTGCAGAGAGTAAAACCGTTGTCTCCCTGGCGCTGGACGCAGGATATACGCCTCTGTCCATGCTGATGGAACGGGGGCAGCTCCTGGGCGGTGCAAAGGATCTTGCTGACCGCTGCGGTGATATCCCCATTTACACAGCGGACAACAGGATTCTGGAACAGCTCACCGGCTTCTCCCTTTCCAGAGGTGTGCTTGCCGTCATGCGCCGTCCCGTTCTCCCCACAGTGGAGGAAGTATGCCGGAACGCCCGCCGGCTCGCAGTACTGGAAAACATCATGGATGCCGCCAATGTGGGTGCGATCATCCGCAGTGCCGCGGCGCTGGGCATGGATGCTGTGCTGGTTACACCGCGCTGCAGTGACCCTCTTCTCCGCCGTGCCGCCCGGGTCAGCATGGGAACGGTGTTTCAGATTCCCTGGACGTACATCGGTGAGGACGCAGGCGACTGGCCGGAACGGGGCATGGCACAGCTGCATGCAATGGGTTTCCGCACGGCTGCCATGGCGCTTTCCAGGGATACGGTCAGCATCGGCGACAGGTGTCTGAAACAGGCGGAACGTCTGGCTGTTCTTCTGGGCACCGAGGGAACCGGTCTCACCCCGGAAACCATTGCCGCCTCGGACTATACGGTAAAGATCCCCATGTATCACGGTGTGGATTCCCTGAACGTTGCGGCAGCCAGCGCGGTTGCTTTCTGGGAGATCTGCCGGGAAGACTGAATGCACCGGCTTTCCCACAGTTTTCTTGACTTATCCGGTAAGTTATGTTATACTGAAACCACAAGCGAGCCTGCGGACAACGGCATTCTCCGTGCTTCCGGACAGGTTCAACCCAATATGATCTGATGAGGTAACAACCATGCTGCCAACCATGAAAATCGGCGATCTTGAAATCACCCGGCTGATTGTAGGAAGCAATCCCTTTACCGGCAAATCCCATCTGACAGCGGATGTGGATGCCGATATGCGTACTTATTTTTCGGAAGAACAGGCTTTTGCCATGCTGCGCCGCTGTGAAGAAGCCGGCATCAATGCTGTACAGTCCCGGGGAAGCATGCCTGTGATGGGTCTTCTGGGACGGTATCGTGCCGCCGGCGGAAAGATGCACTGGCTGGCCCAGTCCGGCAAGAACCTGACCACATTCGACGAGGAACTGGACGCCATGATGGAGTATGCCCCTGCGGCTGTCTGCATCCATGGGGAACTGGCTGACGAACTGTATCTCACAGGCATGCTGGACAAGCTGGGCGAGCTGCTGGATAAAATCCGCCGGAAACAGGTGCCTGCCGGGATCTGCGCCCATTTCCCGGAAGTGCTGGCGTATGCCGAAGAAAAGGGTCTGCGGCCGGATTATTACATGGCATCTCTTTATAACCTTTCCCAGCCGGATCGTTCGCAGGATGTGAATCCCACGGGAGAACGGTTTGAAGACAGCGACATCCCCAAGATGTACCGGGTGATCCGCCAGCTTTCCGCCCCCACATTCGCCCTGAAAATCCTTGGCGCCGGACGCCGGTGTGCAGACCAGAAACAGGTACGCAGCGCTTTTCTGGAGGCTTTCTCGTCCATGAAACCGGGGGACGGGGTACTTGTAGGTATGTTTGACAAATATATCGACCAGCCCCGCCTGAACGCCGCCTACACCCTGGAAGCCATCCGGCAGGCGGAAGAAAAATAGTTTTGATTACCCCGCAGACCTTCGCATGACAGGTTCTTCTCTGCTCTGCGGAGGTCTGTGTTATCGGATTCTCACACAGCATGGAGGCATTATCTGTATGATATTCCAATCCCGTTCTGTTCTCAGAAAAATTCCCCCACTTCTTCTGTCCCTTCTGCTGCTGACCGGTTGTCAGGAAACCCCTTCTCTTCCGGAGCCGGAAACAGAAACACAGGCCACGGTGCCTTCTGCGGATACGGTAGAACCTGCTCCGGTGGAAACCGTGCCGGCGGAAACGGAACCGGAAGAAGCGGCGGACGATGGTCTGATGACGCCCTTTTACTATGTGGACTTCACCGAAGAGGAGAAGTACTTTGGTTTCTATTCCGAACACGATATGGAACATACTGCCCGGGAAGACGGTGTTGTTTTTACGGCCCTCGGGCATGATCCGCTGATCCATCTCCGCTGTCCGCAGGCTCCCACCGAAAAACTGGCCTGGGCCGCCATTGTTTATCAAACGGATCTGTCAGGAATCCGGGGCGAGTTTTATGCCCATCGTGCGGACGGTGTACGGATGGGAGAAAGCGGTTCCCATGTGGAGTGGTACTGGGGCACGGACTGCCGTGAAGACGGAGAGTTTCTGGTGGAAGTGATCCCGCTGTCCGCCTGGTCGGAAGACAGCACCCTGCTGTCCGAACTGCGGATCGATCCCATGGCCGGGGATCTGAACGAAGGCGATTCCATCACCATCCGCTGCATCGCCATGTTTACGGAAGAAGAGGATGCCCGGATGTTCACCATGGCAGCCTACGAAGAGCAGCAGATTCTTCTGGAAGCCAGAAAACAGCAGGAAGAAGCAGACCGGCTGGCAGCCCTGCAGAAAGACTGGGCGAAACCGGAATACCGGGAGATCGATCTTTCCGCCCGTGACAACACCCCCGGCACACTTTCCCTGACGCCTTCTGCTGACGGCAAAACTGTACAGATCGCCTATACCCTGGATGGAACGCCTGTGACCTGCACCGTACCGAACCAGGTACAGTACCTGGCCGGGCCCTACGCCGGCACCGATGATCTGGGCCGCTCCCTGTATACCGAAGAGGATGAAATCCGGCTATATCAGACGCTGGATGAGCTGCACCCGGTGGGTACCCTGGGATACAGAGGGGAACATGACGTTGGTATCTTCTATTTCCTCTGGCTGGGAGAACACGGAGATCCCGGTGTGCTGGACATGGAAAAAATTCTGGCAGGCGAAGGCTCCGACAGTCCCGATTACGAAGGCTGGGGGCCTGTGAATGCCTTCCATTTCTTTGCGGAACCGCTGTACGGGTACTATTATTCCAGCGACACCTGGGTGATCCGCAAGCATATGGAACTGCTGACCGCTGCCGGTGTGGATTTCCTGTATTTTGACGTCACAAACGCCCACATCTATCTGGAAAATGCGCTGGCGGTTATGGAAGTCTGCCACAACATGAACCAGCAGGGCTTTGATGCGCCCCAGGTGGTTTTCTATACCAACACCAATGCCGCCGATGTGGTGAAAGAACTCTATGACGAAATTTATTCCCAAAACCTGTATCCCGATACCTGGTACCGGCTGGACGGCAAACCGCTGATCATTGTACCGGAAGACGTTGCCGTACCGGACATCTTCTCAGTCCGACTGACCCAGTGGCCTACCCAGCAAAGCAAACGCAACGCATGGCCCTGGATCGACTTTACGCTGAAGCAGCAGTATTTCCGGAATGCAGCCGGTGAGAAAGAAGCAATGTCCGTTTCCGTGGCACAGCATTCCGGCACGATCCGCTTCTCCGATTCCAGAATTTACGGCGACCGTTCCAACCGGGGCAGAAGTTTTTATCCCTACTACGAAGGCAGAGCCTACAAGGGTACTTACGATCTGCTTTCCGAAGATTCCTATCTGTACGGTTACAATTTCGGTTCCCAGTTTGCCCGCGCCATTCTGGAAAACGTCCGGTATGTGCTGGTAACCGGCTGGAACGAATGGGTCGCCGGACGGCAGGATCCCTATACAGACGGGCAGAACAACCGGGTCAGCTTTGTGGATACCTGCGGTGTGGAATTCTCCCGGGATATCGAAATGACCCGGGGATACTACTTTGACAATTACTATATGCAGCTGGCCGCCAATATCCAGGCCCTCAAAGGCGCTGTCCCCGATGTGGTGCAGGATATGCGGAAAACCATCAACATCACCGGCAGCTTTGACCAGTGGGACGATGTGATCGTGACCTACACCGATGCGGAAGGCGACAACAAAAACCGGGACAGTCTGGGATACGGATACACCCGCTACACCGACAAAACCGGCCGGAACGATATTGTCAAAGCCAAAGTTACCGCCGACAATCAGTCCCTGTATTTCTACGTGCAGACCGCCGCACCCATCACCTGTTATGACAACAACAGTGCCTGGATGCAGCTGTTTCTGAATATCGACGGAGACACAACCGGCTGGTACGGCTACGATTATCTGATCGCGGATACGGTTGCGGATGATTTCACCCTGACTGCCGTCCGTTTCACCGGAGACACCCGTACCGCTGTGGAAAACGCCGGCACGGTCTCTATGCAGGTATCCGGCTGTGAAATGATGGTGGAGGTACCGCTGGCCATGCTGGGGATCACCGATTACAAGAATATTGTACTGGAATTCAAATGGGCAGACAGCGCCGCCGGTATCGACGCCATGGAAGACTTCTACTGTGAAGGGGATGCGGCACCGCTGGGACGGATGAACTGGGTCTACCGGAATACCAAATGATCCGCCAAAGGTTCTTCGGTTTCTCCATACAAAAAACGGGGCTGTCGCAAGTTGAATAAATGCGCTGTCGCACTATACATGATGAACAAAAATCCAGAGATGTCATTCCTGCCTCTCTGGATTTTTTTGTTAGAATTGGAGCCTATTGCTTTATGTTTTTTTTGCTATTTCCGGTAACGTTCCACGGTTTCCAGGCCATAGCGAAGGTAGAAGAGCAGGTTGTCAATATAGTGCTCTGTAGGACGGGCATATTCCATATATCCTGCAGAAGGGCAAAGGATGAAGCGTCCGCTCTTTTCGCCGGCTTCCACACACTGGTCGATCAGATCCCGCAGATGCTCCTTGGAGGAAAGCAGAATTTCCTGAATTTCGATATTGCCTTCCAGCCCCAGGCGGTTTCCGTACTTTTCGACCACTTCGGATAGCGTGATATCACCGTTGGGGCCGGGTTCCAGGGGATTGAGCACATCCACGCCCATGTCAATAAAGGCATCCAGGAAATTGCGAACCTTATTGTGGCTGTGTACCCAGACATAGCCGCCATGTTCGTGAATGAGATCACAGATGGGTTTGTCGTATTTGTATACAAAGTCGTTGAAGTCCTTGGGGCTCATCAGCGGCGGCAGATACAGTTCCGGGCCGACCCACGAGAAGATCGGTTCTTCAATGCCTGTTTCGAGGATATTCTTCACGTGATCATAAATACGTCTGGCGTATGTGCTGACAATTTCATCCACCAGTTCTCTGGCATCCATACTCAGGTATGCGAGGGTTTCCGAACCCATATAGGTTTCAGCAACATAAGCGGCGTGGGGTAAACCGATCATGACGATGCCTTTGTCACCCATACCGGTCACAGCACTGTCATAATACTCACGGATATTTACATTCGGCGCTTCATACGGCAGGGAAAGCATCTTTTCAATGTCTTCCTCTTCTTTGATAAAGTGTTCCATATCGTAACCGGGATCACCGACGGTGGAATACCGATGTACTGCGTGCAGATCTCCTTTGGGTGTGTGCAGAACCGTATGGCGGTCTACCCATTGCGGATCGCCGGTTTGTTCATCCCAGCTTTCCGACTTGTCTTCCGCTGTACCGCGCAGTACGTTCAGACCGCAACCTACACCGCCGAAGATATCCGTTATCTCTGCAGCCAGCTCCGAAACAGGACGATACGCTTCGTGCAGCTGCCAGCCGACACTTGCGCCTGCCCCCCACAGCTTGAGTGCGGGACGGTCGATTTCCTCATTTCGGAAAATACGCATCAGTCTTTCGTGAGAAGTCAGTTGAAACATATGTACCTCCTTGTATTATGAGGTTTTCTAGCCGATTGCAAAACTCACCAAAAACGAAATCAAGCACTCGAAAACCGGCTACGGTGAGCAGGGTCGGGTCCCTGCGAACTCGCGCCACTATTTCTGGTGTTTTGCACTCTCTATATATAGTGGCACATGGAATTGCAGTTACTATATCCAGCTAACCCATTCCAAAAGTTTTTGCGGAGCTTTTTTCAAAAAGCGACCGTCCGAGATTCGACTATGTCGAACTCGATGAGTTGCTATGCAACTCTGGTTTCCCTTTTACTGGCGTTTTGCAATCTGCTATTATGAGGTTTTCTGTTATGTTTTATAATTCGATTCCAGAAAACGGAATGATTATTTTTGTAAATATATTAACTTTTTCGAAAAATTGAACAGTATAATCTGTTCACAGTTTGTTAATGCTATGCGACAGCGCCTTTTGTATTGTTTCCGCCGAAATGCTTCTGTTCACGCTTTGCCGATAGCCAATATATCTCCGTCCGCCGGCAGAATCACCGCGGAAGGTACCTCTCCGGCCAGTGCCTGCAGACCGGCATATTTCTCCGGCGGCATCACATGCACCACCGCCAATGTACCGATCTGGCATTTCCGGATCTGTGCATACAGTTCTTCCGGCTGGAAATGCGCGCATTCCGTAACGAGCATATCCACCGGTTCCGTGTACAGAAATGCCGGGAAATCCCGCAGAGAGGGATGCAGATCGCCTGTTATGTACACACTGCCGCCGTCTGCTTCCAGAAGAAAACCATAGCACGGCTTTGTCATATGGTCTGTCGGCACACTTTTCACCCGCAGGATCCCGTCGTCGTAGAAATCCCCCTCCTCAATCAGCCGGAAAGGAGTTCTGCCGCCGTTTCCGCCGGGGGTCTGCATTTCGGTATAGGCAGTGAACGCATCAATGCCCCGCTGCTCGGACAGCCAGATGTCACAGCGGATATTGTAATAGGCAGCCAGATTGATGATATCATGCAGCCCATTCATATGGTCGCCGTGCAGATGGGTAATAAACACCGCTTTCAGTTTTGTCAGGTCATATCCGGCATTCACCAGAATATCCAGAACCGGTGCCCCTGCGTCCACCAGATAGGCATTGCCGCTCTCTGTTTCCAGAAGTATGCTCTGCTGATGGCGTCCCACTGCCGGTGCGCCGAAGCTGGTTCCCAAAAAACGAATTTTCATATGGTTCTCCTGTCCGCCGGTCAGATACCCAGCATACACATGGCAACAATCCCGATGGCAATACCGATCCACTGGACGGTTTTCAGCCGTTCATGGAAGAATACCACCGCCGCCAGAATGGTCATAATCAGCAGACCGCCGTTGGCGATGGGGAAGAAAATCACGCTGGGCATGACGCCGATCAGGAACAGGTTCACCACATTGACAATGCCCATGAACACACCGGATCCTGCCGGCTGCAGAAGCGCTTTGGATCTTACGGAAAAATTGGCAGGTTCTTTCTTCTCGGCAAGAAGCCAGGGAACCAGGTTCATCAGAATGATAAAGAAGAATGTAACGGCCAGAAAACCATACATTTCATCTGCATGGGGAGATGCCTGATGCAGCGTCTGCACAACCCCTACCAGTCCGCAGCAAAGAGTAGTCATCAGGGCATCCGCAAGCCATTTCCCGGTATTTCCGTCGTTTTTCTTTTCGCCTTTTTTCAGATCCATCACCAGCGCCATGGAAATGATCAGCACAGGCAGCGCAATGATCTGAAGGGTTTTGATCCCCTGGTGCAGGAAAATAACCCCGAACAGAGCCGGGATCGCAAGTCCGCCGCTGGTCTGCAGAAAGTTCACAAAGGAAAGCGGACCATGCCGCAGCGCCCGCAGCAGAAATGTCTGCATTCCGCCGGACACAAGAGCAAACAGGAAAGCCATCCCCACCGTAAACAGAGACAGTTTGCATCCCTCTATGCACAGCATCACCAGCATGACAACCAGCGAGCCCGCATACATGAACGTATTGAATTTATAGACATCGGTATTGTTTTTCAGCGATGTTTTGCTGAAGCTGTTGGAAAATACATTTTTGGCAGTCTCCATGAGGACACTTGCCAGTGTAAGAAGATAGTAAAGCGCCATAATCGTCCTCCTGTTTTCTATCGTGTAAGTATATCACAAAACCCGGACGATTTCAATATGTATCTGTATGGTGCAGGAAAAACTTTGGATATTACGGTATTCTGGTGTCGGATTGACTGTGTCGGTATACCCCCAAAGCGCAAAACAACCCTGAACCTCATAAAACACCAACGCCCCTCTGCCGTATATACACGCATACAGCAAGGGGGCGTTGTTTATTGTTGATATACTGCGGTCATACACCGTTTAACCGGTTCTCCTGTGGTCAGAACAGTCTTTTCCCCTCTTCGGAAACACCCAGGTACTCCAGAATAGGTTTGTCACCGCTTTTGATTCTGCCGTTGCACATCTGGATCCTCCGGCAGAATTTTTCCATAAATTCCTCTCTGGACATTTCAAACAGCATGCCGTCCGAAGAAATCACGTTCGCATACTTGAACGCATCAAAGAAATACAGGGGCTGGAAAACAGACATTTCTACGTCTTCGTTGGTCCGGAACGGCATCGGTTTCTCTTTACCGAACATTTCATAGTCTGCAATATCCGCCATTTCCGTTATGATCGGATACTCTCTGGCATGCATAATGAGTGCCTCACCCTTTTCCTTGTCCAGACGCTGCAGTTCCGACACCGAGATCAGCCGTCTTTCCTGTCCGCTGTGGGTTCGGATCGTGCCGCAAAGGTCGCTGATCTCCTGCAGCAGATCCAGTTCCTTGGATGTCAGGAACACCCAGTTGTCACAGTTCCCCTTGATCGTATCCGCGTCTTCCCCGTATTTGCCCACCAGCTGATGCTTGCTCTGGGCCACCAGGAAATACCGCATATTCCGGCTTCTGGCTGCACTGATCATTGCGGGCATATCCGGCACCTTGGGGATATTGCAGAATTCATCCAGCACAAAATTCACACGCACCGGCAGACGCAGGGACTCTTCTTTCTGGGCTTCCCGGATCAGAACCTCATATGCCTGTTTAATGAATGTAGTCACCAGGAAATGCAGAGTCGTTTTTTCGTCCGGAACGATCAGATACACCGCTGTCTTTTCTCTGCCGAAGCTCCGGATATCGAATGTGTTTCTGGAAAGCATGCGGCAGAGATTCTTCTGGGTCGCAAAAATCTCGGCGTTGGCAAACAGACTGACCACAATATTCTGTGTGGTAATTTCACTGCCCGCCAGCACAGAACGATAGTTGGAAGAAGCTACACTCTCGGTATTGAGCAGATCCAGATTTTCCTGAATATATTTGACCACCGGATTGGTGCAGAGCGGCACAAAGCTTGCCATATGCGCTTCTTCTTTTCTGGCGTATTCCATCAGCAACAGCAGATGTGCCAACCCCAGAGAATGGGAGGTGTTGGTCCAGAAGGGGTCATTGCTCTTTCCGTTGCCCGGTACGACAATGGTTGCCAGAAAGTCATTCAGCAGGGCTGTAGCGTCGTCCTTATGCCCGGTGTGATACAGCTCGTAAGGCAGTGCCAGAGGGTTCCACATATCTCCCAAACCAAGATCGCGGAAATTGAGCACGACGACCTTATATCCCATTTTCTTGGCCAGTCCGGAAGTTTTGGCGTACAGTTCCCCCTTGGGGTCTGTTGCCACAAAACTTTCTCCTGCTTTCAGCAGAATATTGATCAGCGGCATGCAGAAAAGACGGGTTTTCTTGGAACCGGTAGCCCCAAAGATCAGGGAGTGGGTATCTTTGTCATCCACGTAGGCTTCCACCCCGTCTGACAGCAGCGGAAGGCCTGCGGCAGGATAATGCTCTTCCCGCAGATCCACATACGCAGAAGCATTCTGGATCTCTTCAATGGTTGCCCAGCGTGTCTCCTGGGTCTGGTCATAATACTGACCGTACTTATAGGAATCCTTGGTAATCATTTTTGTTCCCCTCCCGTAAAGCCGATGGCATACCGTTTTTTTGTCTCATAATGGCTGATCCGGTTCCGGATATAGCTGCCGTCCGCTGCGAAATCCGCCAGATCCTTTGCCGAGATTTTTCTCTGGTCGAACGCTTTCCGGGAATACAGCTGGTATACAATATCACAGATCAGCAGATTCAGGGTCTTATAGCCGTCAAAATACCGGTTTTCCCGCAGTTTGTCAATGGATGCCGCCAGAAGCTTCATGGCATCTCCCGCCAGATGGATATTGTAATCCGCCAGTCCGTCACAGACATGCGCCAGCAGCACTTCGGTTTCTGGCAGGCACAGGCTGGTTCGTTCTATACGCAGGAACATGGACAGAATCGCTTCCATATTCTTCAGGTCAGTTTCGGATCCCTGGGAAACGGTAAAAATCACCAGCCACCGGTCACTGTTGTCGGCGATATATTCCAGCAGCTCCATAAAATACTTTTCGTCACAGTGTCCCAGCCATTCGTGCACATCCAGGCAGACGATCCCCCGGTATTCACTGCGGAAACCTGCAGCCGCCGAAATATTTTCCATCAGCCGGGGCAGTTCGGTAAACTGTTCCTCAGGCTTCCGGTAGTTGACCTGGAATTCAAAGTATTTCACATCACCGTAAAAGTCCATCAGATTCTTCCGGGAAGAAAGATATTCCGCCAGATACCGGAGGATCAGAGTACGGCCTACTCCATATTCCGCCGTCATGAAAAGATCGGGCAGCAGCACAGGCATTTCCGGAAGAAGACGTTCCAGGTTTTCGGACAGGTTCTCCCATTGCCGGACAATCTTTTTGATCCCGTAGGAATCGGGAAGACTCATGATTTGTGTATAGGAATGATTCATTGGCACTCTCCCTTGTTTTGATATGGTATGACAGATTTCCCCATCATGTACTCCAATAATCAGATTATACTACATCCTCAGCATATTGTCAACAAATATCCTCTGTTTCTGTCACAGTTCCGGTTATTCCTTTCCCGCTGCTGCAGATACAGATATAAAAAAGACAGCACCCCGATGGACGGACACTGTCTTTAACGCGTATCTCCGAAACCTGCGGCATTAGTCTGCCTGTTCCGAGGAACGATAGATATCTTCGATGATCTGTATGGATTTTTTGCCTTCCGCGGCATCCATAACCAGTGCTTCCCTGCCCTGAACAGCATGGATCAGATTGGCAATCTGCCGGGCATGCATGGTACAGTCTGAAAATTCCGGAACACTGTATGTATTGACATTCTGCTCCTCTTCCCGGCTGCAGTCTATGGATTCCGTTTCCGTCAGCAGTTTGCGGATCTTATTTTCCCGCAGAACAACATACCCTTTATCGCCATGAATCTCCAGCTGTCTGGGGAAACCCGGATAGGTACAGGTGGAAGCTTCCACAGTTCCCAGGGCACCGTTTTCAAATGCCAGCAGTGCCGCCGCCGTGTCTTCTACTTCCACAGCGTGGGAACGGGTGGTGATCTTTCCCTTCAGCACTCTGGGCTGTCCCGCGATATACTGCAGCAGGTCGATCCCGTGGATCCCCTGATTCATCAGTGCCCCCCCGCCTTCGAAATCCTTTCTGCCTCTCCAGCTGCTGGCAGAAAAATATTCCGGACTGCGCCAGTACTGCATCCGCAGGGAAACAAACGAGATATTGCCGAATGCATTTTCTTCCATCAGCTTCCGTATCCGGAGCACATCTTCCGAAAAACGCAGCTGGGAAATCACCGTCAGCAGACACTGGTTCCGGCAGGCCGCTTCCACCACCAGATCCGCTTCGGCTGTGTTCAGTGCCATGGGCTTTTCCAGCACCACGTGTTTCTGGTGTTCCAATGCTTTTATAGCATTGGCAGCGTGATACCGGCTGGGAGTACAGATGCACACAACATCGATTTCCGGTGCGCGCAGCATATCCTCAAAGGTATCATACACCCGGATTCCGTTTTTTTCAGCAAACCTGGCTGCATTTTCTCTGGAAACATCGGCAGCTCCCACAAGCTGTGCTTCCGGTATCTGACGTATGGCTGCAGCATGGGTGGAAGCGATCATACCGCATCCGAGAATTCCGAAAGAAAATGTCGTTTTCATACAATCATCCTTTGTTTTGTTTGATGGCGTACAGAAGCTGATTGGCAAAAATTGCAGAACCGGCTTCATTGAAATGGGTATAGTCGTCAAAGAAGAGATATTTCAGATCCGGGATCAGCGGCTTGCCGGAAATGACCGGAATCCCATAAGACCGGCTTATGGAAGACAGTCCGTCACAGTAAGGCTGCATCCGCTGCCAGTAGGCTTCACTGCAGTCCCCTTTGGGAGAAAAGTCCGGCAGAATACAGTACTTTTCCGCTGCGGGGTACAGGCTGCAGAGCTTCCGGATCCAGGCGTCTGCCAGTGCGAAACCGGTTTCGTTATCCGGTGTTTTTCCGATATCGTTGCAGCCGTATTCAATAAAAATGGTGTCCGGCTGACAATCCGTTTCGGCAGGCAGGCTGTCCGCCTCAAAGATCATGGATCCTATCCCTCTGTTCAGGTATTCCGCTTCCATATGCATGGCAACAGGCAGGAACCAGGAGAGAGACGGGGTGGGGATATAGGCGGACTGGGTAATGGAATCCCCGTAAAAGAGAATCTGTCTGCTTTTTTGTTCCACAGGAACCGCATTGCCCAGACAGAACCGGTCCAGCAGGACAACGCTGCCGTTGGTAAAATATATCTGTATCCGGGAAGGAGACTCCTTCTGTCTGATATAGGAAACCGTCACAGTATCTGTAATATTGGGGTCGATCCGGTAATTGGCGGCAAAAACACCGTCTTCCCAGATATCAAACCCGCTTCCGATCACATAAAGCCCTTTTTCCCGGTACAGACGATATGTAAAGGAAATCTCCGGCGCATCGGTGATACAGTCCAGATAGATTCCGGCCGGAGCATGGCTTCTTACAAAATCCGTATCGCTCCGTTCCCTGTAGTATGCCAGCTGGTCGGGCGTAAAACGGGAAAAGCCGGTATACCCTTCCAATGTATAGGTTCCGCAGCAGCCATGCAGATAGGGTAAAACTTCCCCTGATGTCAGAAAATGTGTCATAAACATCTCCCCATCCAATATTTTACGAAAAAAAGGGAAGCAGAAGCCGTCCTCCTGCCTCCCTTGTGTTCCTCATGGGATTATTGATTTTCGGTACCGTACCAGCGGCCGCCCTGGTCTTCCTTGGGCGTGTTCGGCAGCTTGGCGTCATCCAGCAGCTGTTCGTAGTTTTCGATTACCTTGCGGAATACAGCAACATACTTGTCGATCCATTCCTTATCGAAATGCTTGAACCACGGCACGTTGAAGCAGGCGATCTGTTCGGAGGGAGCGCAGAGATTATCTTCTGCTCTTACATCGTGGTCGTTATATACGATACGGGAGGGCTTGCCTTCGTTGCGCAGGTCAAAGGTCTTGAAGAAGGGGTGGTTGTGGAGGCAGAAGTTCCCGCCGCTCCAGCATCCGGAATACCCTTCCGCGCGGATGGCTTCGCAGAACCGGCTGACGGACAGTCCGCCCAGTTCTTCCGGACGGTAGCCGCCCTGTGCACTGTACCAGCCGGCCATGTTGGAACCGGTGGATTCGTCAACACGGATGGCGTAAATGCCCGGCAGACCTTCCAGCTGATCCCAGAAGTAGTTCATAGCCTTGCGGATTTCGGCGCAGCGCTGGTCGTAATACTTCAGCTGTACTCTTGCCAGTGCGGAGCAGAGCTGGTTGGCTCTTCCCTTGGCACCGCCCAGAGCGATGTGGAAGTAATCCTTCAGGCTGTCGGTTTCCTTGATGTAGCTTGCGTTGTTCCGTTCGTAGTGACCGAAGGCCATGGCGCGTTCGTAGATCTCTCTGTTATCGGTAACCAGAACACCCAGTTCCCCGGCGGCAAAGGACTTACCGCTCATCAGGGACATAGCGGCAACGTCACCGAAGGTACCAACCTTCTTGCCCTTGTACATACCGCCCTGTGCATGGGAAACGTCTTCGATAACCTTCAGGTTATGCTTTCTGGCGATGGCCATGATCGCGTCCATATCGCAGGGGTAGGCGAAGTAGTGAACCACTACGATAGCCTTGGTGCGGGGAGTGATGCAGCGTTCGATATCGGCGGGATCCATGCTCAGCATTTCATTGATGTTGCAGAACACGGCGGATGCACCGAAGTTGATCGCCTGAGACACGCTGCCCCAGTAGGTCTTGGTGGGACAAATGATTTCGTCACCGTTGCCCAGACCGATGGCAAACATAGCGGAAGTCAGTGCCATGGTACCGTTGCAGTACGCGATGGCGTATTCTCTGCCCTGCCATGCGGCAAATTCTTCCTGGAACTTTTCGGTAATGTCGGTACCGGAGAATTTATTGTTATAGACTACTTCCATGGCGGCGTCATAGTCTTCCTGTCCCATAATAGGCCATTTGAACAGTTCAGCGGGCTGTTCGGCGATGACGGGGGTTCCGCCCAGTAATGCGAGTTTTTCCATGTTATGTTCCTCCTGTGCTGTATACGGCACGGCCGACAGGCATTTTTGTGCAGCCCGTTTTCCTGCTGCAGCCCATACTCCCGGCTTATACATCTGTTATTTGTATTATACCATTCTCCGGCATTTCTGTGAATGCAGGATTTTGCGCATCCATTGGATTATCTTGCTCTTTTTTCAGCATCCTTCCTGTTTTCCCGATAGCGGCTGGGAGATACGTGCATGTAATTCTTGAAGCATCTGCTGAAGTACGCCTCATCCTCGTATCCCACCGCATAGGCAATATCGGTGATGGACACCGTGTCGTTCTCCAGCAGAGCAGCCGCTTTATGGATCCGGAACTGGTTCAGATAGGAAACCGGTGTATACCCGGTCACTTTCTTGAACAGTCTGCTGAAGTGGAACGGGCTGAGAGAACAGGCTGCCGCCAGTGTTTCCACCCGAATTTCCTGTTTATAATACTGCTGCATGTAGGCAATCGCCGGCTGTATTTTTTCTATGTACTTCCGGTTTTCCGGCATGATCGGCTGGTTTTCCTTGGCCTGTTCCCGCATCAGCAGCGTCAGCAGCACATACAGATGTCCCATGGCCGCCATCTCATATGCGGGGCGCTGGGCATCCAGCTCTTCAAACAGCCGCATGAAAGCATGTTTCAGTTCCTCGCTGCCGCGGATCAGATTGTGGAAGGCGGTTTTTCCTTCCTGAACCATCACCAGTTCCCGGCAGCAGTATGTGTTCACCAGCTGTTCCAGAGAGATCATCAGCAGATGATACACAGGTTCCGTGTCGCCATACTGGCGGATCCCATGCAGTTCTCCGGAATTGATCAGTACGATATCCCCCTCCTCGGCAATAAAAATTTTCGGACCGCAGATGATCTCCGCTTTGCCCTTCAGAAACAACTTGATTTCCACCTGCTCATGCCACCGCGGCAACTCCAGGTTGTCTGTCGGATCCTGATACAGCGGTTTGGCGATGGAATACAAAAAAGGCAGATACCGGACACTGTTCTGGGTATTCCGGTATATATTCTCATAATCGCTGCTGTTTTTCTGCTGCATATCATCACTCCTCGTCACAGTATCGGTATATTTCTCAGTGCATATCAGCTCTTATGGCCATTATATCACATTCAAATGTTTTGGGGAACCGTAAAAAATGAAAATTACGGAAATGTTCAGAACCGGAAATCCAGAACGGCACTGTCCGTACCATCGGTGACATGGAGAACTGCATCTTTGTTGTGAATCAGCCGGAATATGGCGGCATCCCCATACAAATCTCTGGAAAGATCGACGCTGAGCAATTTTTCTCCGGCAGCTTCCCGTCCGGCAATAAATTCTTCCTGCATGGACAAGCATTCCTTTCTGTGGCTGCAGTACTTGTGTTACAGCAGTATATTACAGATAGTATACCGCGCGACGGGTGTTCTGTCAAGATATACGGAACAATTCCCGGTTTTCTCAAAATATTTTTGCATTTTCACCCGTTTCGCATTGCTTTGAGAGAATATTCCTGCTATAATAAAAGAAAAAATATTTCACAGGAGTTTCCCATGACAAATACCGATAAAATCCGTGAGATCTGTCAGGCTGCCTCCGACAGAATCCGTCAGATCCACATCTCCTGCTTCAAGGATATGGATAAACCGCTGTTTCGGATATCCGATCAGTACCCGGGACTGTGGATGGAACATGTTTACGATTCGATCCTCTTTGCCTCCATGGAGCCGGAATATGTGTATCTCGCCGAAAACGCCGTGAATCTGTTCATGGACAGACAGACGGAGGAAGGGCAGCTTCCCTTTGCCATCATGGACGGCAGCAAGCATCCCGGCGGTTCCGTTGTCTGCTACTGGCAGATTCAGGAATGCGTTTCCTTTTACACCCTTTGTCTGGAAGTATACCGGATGAACCGGGATCAGGCCTTTCTGGAAAAAGCCTATACCTCCGGAAAAAAATGGGATGCCTGGCTCCGCAGATACCGGATGACGACCGGCCGGGGACTGATCGAGCTGTTTTTCGGCTTTGATACCGGCCATGACAACAGCGGCAGACTGCACGGTATTGCCTGCCACGGGAATTACAGCATAAACGGTGTTGTCCAGAATGCCGGTACGCTGCCGCCGGACGATGGGATCACCCCGATTCTGGCGGTGGATATGAACGCCAATTTCTATCACAACGAACGTTCGCTGGCAGAAATGGCCCGTATTCTCGGAAAAACGGATGAAGCAGAAGCCTGGGAAGCCTCGGCAGCCGCTGTCAAGGAAAAGCTTTTTGCCCACTGCTGGAACGAAGAAGACGCTTTCTTTTATGATGTTGACCGGATGGGGAACCAGCGGAAATACAAATCCAGCACGATCTTCCACCTGTTCCTGGAAAAAGTCCTGGATCCTGTCCAGGACCGCGAAATCATCGACCGGATCTACAGAGAACACATCAAAAATCCCGCAGAATTCTGGACGCCGTATCCTTTCCCTTCCATGGCAGTCAACGATCCCTCCTGCGAAGGACATCCGGATTTCAACTGCTGGGGATATTACACCCAGGGGCTGATTGTGCTGCGCTGCATCCGCTGGATGGACGACTACGGCTGGAGCGGTGATATGGACTACATCTGCGAAAAATGGCTGGAAACCTGGACAGAGCATTTTGACACCATCAAACTGGCCCAGGAGATCGACCCCATCACCGGCGTTCCCACCCGTTCTTCCCAGTGGTATTCCAGCTGCATGCTGGGGTATCTGTACGCAGCCCGCAGACTGAACATTGTGTGATGGCTGTTCCCCCTGTTTTCTTCGCACAAAACCATTGCGGACACCGCTTTTCCGGACGGCAGCAGATGCCTTCGCCGGAAATATTCCCGATAAAAACCTGTCTCATCCCGAATACTATACCTACTGCTGAAAAGGAGCCAGCCTATGATATCTTCCCCTTACCGTATCCCCACACTTGTACCGCCGGCGGAACATCCCCGTGTCATGCTCCGTCGCCGGGATTTTGACCGGATCAGAACCAATATGCAGCTGGAAGAATGCCGGAGAGAATATGCTCTGTGGTGCAAACTGCGGGACATGGATTTTTCCGCTTTTGAAGAAGTGCTCAGCACCGGTGTGTACCACAGCCTTGTCTGCATCGTTCTGGAAGCCAAGACTCTGGATGCACTGCTGCGGGACGATGCGGATCAGGCAAAAGAACTGATCACCGTCGCGCTCCGTCTGTCCGGGAATTACGATCCCAACAGCGATAAGCTTATGAAAGCCCGCTTCGGAGGACATATTGTCAACACCTGTGCCATCTGTTACGACTGGCTGTACCCGTATATGACCGAAGACCAGAAGCAGCAGATGATCGCCAACTGCGAAACCATTCTCTCCACCACCCTGGAAATGGGGTATCCGCCGGTGAAACAGTCTCCCATCGGTTCCCATGCAGCGGAAGCTCAGCTTTTACGTGACTGCATGAGCTTCGCCATTGCTGTATATGATGAACGGCCGGATATCTACAATTTCTGTGCCGGCAGAATTTTTGAGGAATATGTGCCTACCTACAAGCTCTTTTTCCAGTCCCGTTACCCTCTGCAGGGACCTGCATACGGCGGATACCGGTACTGTTTCGCGGCATGGTGCCAGCTTCTCTTTGAAGCCATGAGCGGTGAAAAGGTCTTTGACGACAATCTGGAAAACATGTGCGAATCCCTGTTCTATCTGCTTCGTCCCGACGGGGAATATATGCGCATCGCAGACGATTTCAACGAAAGCAAAGGCAAAAACAGCTATACCAACCGGTCTCCCGCCACAGTCCCCATGTTCTTCGCCGGTGCGCTGACCGGGCTGGATATGTACCGTTCTCATTACTTCAACCATTTCCACCCTCTGTTCCTGGTACCGGACAAATACGGCAGAGACTATTA
Organism: Oscillospiraceae bacterium; assembly: GCA_015064285.1. Taxonomy (GTDB): domain Bacteria; phylum Bacillota; class Clostridia; order Oscillospirales; family CAG-272; genus UMGS1696. Next base: position 51,689 of record SVSN01000002.1, read on the forward strand.
TACAGACGGTTCTTTCAGCGAAAGCATGCTGTCTCCCACGGTATTTCTGGTGTTCAACCGGTTCACACCGCCGCAGCCTGCCACTACCCTGCCTGCCGCACGCTTTTTCGGTACCCCCGCCGGTATCACTCTGTACAAAAAGGACGACACCCTGCTGATCATGAAGATCGGCGAACGGTTCTCCACGGCACATGACCACTATGACTGCGGCCATTTTGAAATCTATCACAAGGGAATTCTGGCGTCCGACAGCGGTTACTACGACTGGTTCGGCTGCGAACATCACTACAACTACCTGAACCGAACCTATGCCCACAACTGTCTGACCATATCCGATCCTGCCAAAATCGGAACCACCATTCCCTTCTGGGGCAGACCGGACGCCGTATATGACGGAGGCCAGCTGATCCTGAACGCCAGCTGGGAAGTACCGGATCTGGAAACCATGGAACGGGATTACCGCCGCGGGGTGGTGCTGTCCCATACGGAGAGTGAGGATCTTGTGGAGATCACAGGGGATCTGACCGTTCCGTACCGGGAAACCTGCGAAAAATATATCCGCTCCATGACCTTTGTGCCCGGGGAAGAACAATGCGGCGTTTTCACGGTGCGGGATACGCTGACCACCCTGGACGAAAACTACATCAAGCAATTCCATCTCCACTGCCAGACCGAACCTGTCATGACCGGAGACCGGCAGTTCGAGATCCGGAACGGCGGCGGCAGGCTGATCTGTACCGTACTGGAACCGGCAAACTGCTCTATCGAGTTCATCGGCGGCAAGGACAACGAATTCTCTCTGAATGGCATCAACCATCCCAGAAACGAAAAAAGCCTTCACAATACCGCTGAAAACGCCAACAAGAATTTTGAGGACGAAGGTGGCTGGGGCAGAATCACCATCACAGCTCTGGACAGAAAAAAAGAGGATACCTTCCTCGTCCGTTTCGTCATCTGCGACAACGAATAAACGATTCCGGTATCCCGTATGCGGATCGTGATTACAGAATATCCTCTTCCAGAAAATCCTTCAGGCTCTGTACGGTTTTCCCGTTCGGGGCCTGTACTTTTTCCGCACAGACCATAGAATTGAGAATGGCTTCCTCGGTTGCTTCTCCGGCCGCCCGGAACAGCAGATTGATCTTATCCTCCCGGATACAGGACAGCTGCAGTATCTCCCCTGCATCCCGGGGGATCACATTGGCGGTGGAGAATCCGATGAACACTTCTCCGCTGCCGTGTCCGATATAGGAACCCAGTCTGGCAATCCCCACGGAACAGCGTTTGATTACCCGGCGCAGCTGTCTGGCTGTCAGCGGTACATCGCAGGCCAGAATCACCATAATGGAACCCTTATCGCATTCCTGTTCCGAGATCCAACGGCTGATTTGCTTTCCTGACGGTTTTCCGTCCAGCATCAAATCTGCCGTAGAACCGTAATTGGACTGCACCAGGACACCCAGTGTATATGTTTTTCCATCCAGCTCCACCAGCCGGGAAGCCGAACCGATGCCGCCTTTCAGCCCATAACACTGTGTCCCGGCACCGGCGCCCACGTTTCCTTCCGCAAAATCCGCAGAAGCCCCGGCAATCGCTTCTCTGACATGGACTGCGGTAACGGCCCGGTCGGTTATGGCATTCAGTCCCGCGTCATTGCACTCGCCCACCACCGGATTCACGCTGGCAAGAGCGATGCCGTCTTCGGCACAGCGGTCTATCATGTACTGTACAACAGCATCGGACACCATGCCCACGTTCAGGGTATTGGTCAGCGCAATGGGCGTTTCCAGGGTACCCAGTTCGTCGATCTGGATCGTACCCGCCGTCTTGCCGAAGCCGTTATGGACATAGGAAGCCGCCACCAGCTTGTCTGCAAAAATATTCCCTTCCATCGGCAGGATCACCGTAACGCCGGTGTTGTGCGTATCATCACGGATAGTGCTGTGCCCTACCGTAACGCCCGGCACATCGGAAATCTTGTTGCGCTCCCCTTTCGGTATTCTGCCGATCCGGATACCATAGTCGGATATACGTTTCTGTTCCACTGTTATTCTCCCTTCTCTGCCCAGCCGCAGCATGCCATAACTGTCCGGAAAAGTGCGTTTTCATATGCAAATGTGTACGGATTTTCGCTTCTGCCGCGGACATGATCCACAAAATCCTGTATCATGGCATCGTACCGGTCAAAAGGCTGGCTGTCGATCTGTTCCGTTCTGCCTTCTGTCGAAAAAACGGCAGATGCTTTCAGCATAGTCCCCTGCACGACACTTTCCATGGGTTTGATCTCAATGGTTCCCTTCTCTCCGCAGATCACAAGCTGCCGGCGTCTGTAGCCGTTGACCTCGGCACAGGTCGTTTTCACAAAAGATACGCCTTCCGGATATTTCAGCACGGCAAACCCGTAGTTTTCACTGTCCAGTCCGTACTGCCCGGTACAGGTATTCATGGGAATGATTTCCTCCGGCAAACCGCCCATAAACTGCAGAACCATATCGACCATGTGGCATCCCAGGTAGTACATCATTCCGCCCTTGTGCTTGCCGATCCAGGAGCACATGGCTTCCGGATAGCAAAGGCTCATCTGTCCTTCCACCGCGTAGATCTTCCCCAGTTTTCCGGCACGGACCATTTCCATTGCCTTCTGCACCATCGGATTGTACCGGTACATATACCCAAGCTGCAGTACGAGATTCCGGCGGCGGCAGGTATCCGTAAGTTTTTCAAAGGAAGCGCATCCGTGGGTTCCCGGCTTGTCCAGATAGATGTGCACGCCTCTGTCCGCAAACAGCTGTGCGTACTCCGTAGCGTTTTCCTCCTGACATTCGATGGCGACCGCCTCCAGATCTTCCATCTCCAGCAGTTCTTCCACCGTATACTGCCGCATACTTCCGTACGGCATACCCGGCGCCCGGAATCCGGGACTCTCCGGATGTCTGTATTCCGGACTGGGTTCGGCAAATCCTATGACCTGCAGTTCCGGATTTTTCAGAAGCGCGGCGGCAGCATCTCTGGCATGGGGATGCCCCGTTCCGATCTGAGCAATTTTCAGTTTTTCCATATATACCCTCCCAATCACTTATTTTCCGTAAACAGTATTTATATTCCTATTATATGGGATAATTATATAAAATCCGTGCCGCTTTTGCAAGTGATCTCCCCTACAAAAAACACATCCGGAAAATCTTTTTTGGCAGATAAAGCGGTATCCAAGAAGAAATAACACCTTCTATAAACAGCTTCATAAAACTGCCCCGGAAACAGGAACCGGCATTCGGCACCTCCCTCCGGGGATTTTTATATGGCGGATATGGTTCTCTTATCTGCCGAACAGTTCCAGGTACCGGCGCATCTGTTCCTCGGTGGGCTTATAGTCCGTATGGGAACAGCAGGGCAGATCGGGCGCTGTGCCGTCTGTCAGATAATAGGGGGTGGCATAATCGTTTTCATACTGTTTCCGGCATTCTTCCTTGTGGAAATCCGGAATTTCGTATGCTTTGCCGTTTTCCAGCACCGATCTGTGGGAAAGGATCGCCGTGGAAGACATGGCAACGGCTGCATGCACATGGAAAGGATGCTCCGGCTGCCGTCCTTCTGCGATGCACTCCAGGAAAGAACGTGCTGTCAGATAATCGGAGCCGCCGTGCCCGCTTTGCCGGATCTTTTCTTCATCCGGATCGTTCCAGCCGGGATCGTACATCTGCACTTCCTGTTCCCCTTCCGGTTTGGACCATCCGTTGTAGCGGAGCATGATCTTTGCCCCCATCCCGCGAAGGTTTTCGATCTGTCCTTCCGTACCGCAGATCCGGTAGGCATTGTGGTGTCCGCCGAATCCGGCACATCCGGTGATCCGGAAAATGGACCCGTCATCATTCTGTGTCATGATCACAGCCACCCGGTCACCGGCAAAAGACGCATTGGGCACATCCCCTTCCACCGGCGCAAAGGAGGCGAATGCTGTCACGGTCTTCGGTGTCGCACCGGTCGCACGCATCACAGGACCCAGAGAGTGGGTGATATAGTAGGTACGGGGATTATAGTTCCGCCAGTGCTTGCTGAAATAATTGTACACCTGTTTGAATCCGATATCGTTGGGATCGCCGGGATGGTTGTATTCCCCTTCCGCATACAGGATCTTCCCCAGCGTACCGCCCTTGGCAATCCGATGCATTTCCCGGTTGAAAATCATCTGCGGGTAATTCTCCGCCAGCATGTATACAACCTCCGGATGCTTTTCTGCCGCACGGATCAGAGCAACACCTTCCGCCATGGTACCGTTGCTGATGCATTCGGAATATACGTGGATCCCTTTCTCCATGCATCGTATGGCATAGGGCGCATGTTCATGGAAATAATTGGCCAGCACCACCGCGTCCATATCGTGCTCGATAAAGGAATCGAAATCTTCATATTCCGCAATGTTCCCGCCCAGACGTTTTACGGCGTTCTCTCTGCGTTCGGTGTGAAAATCACAAATGGCAGTGATCTCGCAGCCGAGCAGCTGGAAATTGGCGGCAAGGTCTGCTCCGCGGCCTGCCCCGAAAATCCCGATCTTCAAAGTTTTCATACGGATACCTCCCTGTTTTGCATTCTCTGCCGGCAGTCTGCAGATTCTTCCGGCAGCTTTATCCGGTTTCATTATATCACAGTCCCGCAGGCTTGTCAAGAAAACTATACATTCCGGCAGGCGTTTTTTCGTCTGTTTTCGGCTGTATTCCACAAACAAACAGGAGCATTTCCATACCTGTACAGAAGTCTGTGCAGAATCCCCGCCAGTATCGTCAGATCCCACTATTGACAAATCCGTTCCGGTTGATGTATAATGCTTCCAGAAGCCTGTTTTACGGGCACCGGGAGTTAGCTTTCTCTAACCGTCGGAACAGGCTGCACACCCATACAATCCATCTGTACAAGGAGTATTATATATATGACCAGAATTGATATATTCTCCGGTTTTCTGGGCGCCGGAAAAACCACACTGATCAAAAAACTGATCGCAGAAGCCTACAGCGGCGAAAAGCTGGTACTGATCGAAAATGAATTCGGCGATATCGGTATTGACGGCGGATTCCTGCAGGATGCCGGTGTGAACATCACCGAAATGAATTCCGGCTGCATCTGCTGCAGTCTGGTGGGAGATTTTGCCCAGGCACTGCAGAAGGTGATCGCCGATTACGCGCCGGACCGGATCCTCATCGAACCCTCCGGTGTGGGCAAGCTCAGCGATGTTGTCAAAGCCGTGCAGGATATCGATTCCGCCGATATCGTTCTCGGTGCACTGGCAACCGTGGCAGATGTCAACAAGTGCAAAATGTATATGAAGAACTTCGGCGAATTCTTCAACAACCAGATCGAAAACGCCGGTACCATCATCCTCAGCCACACCACCGGTGTATCCGATGCCAAGCTGGCGGCCTGCGTGGAACTGCTCCGGGAACACAACCCCACGGCGGATATTCTTACCACCCCCTGGGAACAGCTGACCGGTGCGCAGATCCTGGAAGTGCTGGAAAAAAAGAATACCCTGGAAGAAGAACTGCAGAAAATGGTGGAAGAAGCGTCCGTATGTCCCGAATGCGGCTGCCATCACGGGCATCATCATGATCACGACGAACACTGCTGCTGTGAACACGACCATGATCATCACCACGACCACGATGAACACTGCTGCTGTGAACATGACCATGATCATCACCACGACCATGACGAACACTGCTGCTGCGGTCACGACCATGATCATCACCACGACCACGATGAACACTGCTGCTGCGGTCACGACCATGATCATCACCACGACCACGATGAACACTGCTGCTGCGGTCACGACCATGATCATCACCATGACCACGATGAACACTGCTGCTGCGGTCACGACCATGATCATCACCACCATCACCATGCGGACGAAGTGTTCACCAGTTTCGGGGCAGAAACCGGCCGCAGATATACCGTGGAAGAAATCACCAATGCGCTTGCCGCTCTGGAAAATGAAGAAGTATACGGCACCATTCTCCGCGCCAAGGGGATCGTCAGCGGTACGGACGGGTTCATTCATTTCGACTATGTTCCGGGCGAACCGGATGTGCGTACCGGCAGTGCCGCTCCCACCGGCCGTCTCTGCGTGATCGGCGCAAACATTCACGAAGATGCTCTGAAGACTCTGTTCATGCTGTAATCGGAGGAAATTTCTATGGAAATGCCCATTTATCTGTTCACCGGCTTTCTGGAAGCGGGAAAAACCAGCTTCATCCAGCAGACCCTGACGGAACAGAACCTTACCGAAGACGGCAACACCCTCCTGATCATCTGCGAAGAAGGCATCGAGGAATACGATCCCTCTGCTTTCCCTGCTCCCAATGTGTACTGCGAAGTAATCGAGGAGGAAGAAGATATCACCCCCGAGCTGCTCTCCTCCCTGGCAGAAAAGCACAAGGCTTCCCTGGTCATGATCGAGTACAACGGTATGTGGCAGCTGGCCAGTCTGTACAGCAATCTGCCGGAGGAATGGTATGTATACCAAGAGCTGTTCCTCTGCGACTCCACCACCTTTGAAAACTACAACCGGAACATGCGCAGTCTGGTGGTGGACAAGCTGACCTCCTGCGACCTGGCGGCGTTCAACCGGGTAGACGAAAACACGGACAGAATGGCCCTGCACAAGATTGTCCGCGGCGTGGGACGCACCACACGGATCCTGTACGAAATGACGGACGGTACTCTGGAATACGATACCATCGAAGATCCCCTGCCCTTTGATATCCATGCGGACATTATCAAGATCGAAGACCGGGATTTTGCCTGGTGGTACCGGGATCTGTCCGAGGACATGGCAAAGTATGACGGCAAGAAGGTGCATTTCAAGGGCGTTGTTCTCAAGGATGAAACCATTCCCAAAGGTTGTTTTGTCTGCGGCAGACATATCATGACCTGCTGTGCGGACGATATCCAGTATGCCGGTCTTGTCTGCAAATGGAAAAGCAGCGAGACTCTGAAATCCCAGAAATGGGTGGAGATCACCGGAAAGATCGCCATGGAAAAGCACAAACTCTACGAAGGCCCCGGACCGGTACTGAAAATCACCTCCGTGGTTCCTGCCGCCCCGCCGGAAGAACAGATCGCCACGTTCAACTGAATCCTGTACAATACAAAACTGCCGATAGCATCACCGGCAGTTTTTTGTGTTTTATCAGCAGATTGCTGGCAGACGGCTTCTCAGACATGCATTCTGTACCGGAATGCACCGGGACGGTTTTTGTCTTCCGCGGCTCTTGCGGCAGGGAATGCCAGCAGCGGTATGCCTTTGTCAACCGTATTTCTGTAGATCGTTTCCATATCATTCAGATGGGGCTGGGACATATTGATACCGTACAGATACGGCAGACCGCACAGCGTTTCGATATAGTGATCCCCTCTGCCGCAGAAATGTACCGCACCGCCGCCGAAATGTGCCAGCAGCCGTCCGTCATAGGGCGCCGCAAATTCCCGGTACAGAGCGGGAGAAAGATTCATGGCACTGTCATTCCGCAGCAGAATCCGTCCTCTGTGCCGCAGATTCGCCCAGTGCACATTCATTTCCGCCTCACAGGGGAACAGCCGGAACCATTTTTCCATGAACGCGATGTATGTCTCCGTCAGCAGGGACAGCATGGCATGCACCAGTTCCGGTTCTTCATACATAGCGTAAAACATATCGCATCCCCACAGCAGCTCGCAGATGTCCAGCGGCCCCTGGAGGTCGGGATGATACACCGACACATACTTTGCGATACCGGGATACGCTTCAAACACTTCCCTGAACAGCTCCCCACAGGCAAACACCCTGGCTCCGAAACCGTTATCCAGATCCGGCATCCCCTTTTCCACCAGAGAGCGGATGATTTCCGTATCGTTGAATGCCTTGGTGGTGGGCAGCGTATTCAGTTCCGGCGGCATTTCAAAGATCTCCGCACCGAACAGGGAGGAAAGAATTCCCGTTCCGTAATTGGCTCGCACGGCCAGATTCTGCCCGGGTGTGTTCAGCGCCGCAGATACCCCCATCATCTGGGATACCAGCATGTACTCCACATCGTTCAGCGCATCATTGATATTGGCTCTGAAAAGCTTTGTCCCCGGCACAGAGCATACTTTTCTCTTCGGGGAAAATATCTCGTCCCTGGTCCGGTCATACAGAAAATCAAACCACTGGGCAGAAAAATCTTCTTCCGCTTCCGGCCGGATCCGTCTTTCGATATCGTCCAGCAAAGCAATGGTCTCCGGTTTCAGGTGCAGCATACAGCCACCTTCCTTTCTGTTTTTCTCAGTATACCACGAATCCTGCCGATATGCAAGCAAAATTTCCGGCAGGCGAAGGTTCCTTCCTGCCAAAAAATTCTTGACGGGTCGGACGACAGCTGTTATAATAAAGACAAATACAATGTCCTGTACAGAAAGGATTTACCTTTATGAAATATTTCCGCAAGTGTTTTCTTTGTGTTCTGCTGACAGCAGGTCTCTGGCTGACCGGGTGCGGCGGTACCCCTGCAGCAGAAGAAACGGAAGCCGCCGAAACCACTCCCAGAGCCTATCTGGATCCGGCTGACCGGGATACCATCCTGCGCATCAATCCTGCAAACAAGCTCGGGGTGATCGATAATAAACTCAGCAACATGAATATGTGGAACTACAACATGTTCTGGAAAGATTCTTTTTCCAAGAGTTTTTTTAAAAACATGTATCCCTTTGTGGAAGAAATGCAGTTCATGACCGCAACGGGCGGTGAGCTGAGCCGGGATCTGTTCCGGGATCCGTCAGACCGCAGCGTCCTGGACGACTACGATTTCACACCTCTGGTCAACGCCTGCCGGCATGTGGTGGAACAGGGACTTGTCCCCGTGATCAAAACCGGTAATATCCCCCAGAAATACTCTACCGTCAGCACCACCGGCACCTTCGGCGTCAACCTGTATCCGCCGGACGATTACAATGTGTACTACAACTATATCCGTGCCATGACCCAGACCCTGGCGGATACCTTCGGCACGGAAGAAGTACAGACCTGGCGCTGGGGCTGCTTTACGGAATATGAAAACGGCGACTGGTTCCAGGGAACCTGTGAGGACTACTGCAAAATATACGACTATACGGTTGCCGCCATCCAGAGCGTGCTGGGTGAGGACATCCGGATCGGCGCACACAGCATGAGCTGTTCCGAAGGTCTGTGGGACGAACGGGATTTCATCGAACACTGTATCTCCGGCACCAATTACTGCACCGGACAGCAGGGTACCCGTCTGACATACCTTGCCGCCTCCTACTATGATGACAAGATTTCAGGCCTGTCCTCCCGTACCACCAGACTCACCAAAACCATCAACATTCTCCGGGACAAAGTAAACCAGTCTGTGGACGCCGCGCTTGCTGCCGGTATTTCCCGCGAGCACCTGGATGAGCTGGGGATCACCTCCATCTATTACGGCGTGGACGAAGGACGGATTCTGTCAGGCAGCAAGGGACTTAACGATTCTGCCCTGACAAACCGTATTGTGGGCGACACCAAACAGGCTGCCTATGACGCCATGATCCTGCAGCAGATGGTGGAAAACGATATCGGCTATTTTTCCGCCTGGGCGTACCACACGGATCAGTTCTACGGTCTGCCCACCGTTTCCTACCATGTGGCCGCAGAATTCTATAAAATGGTGGGTACCACACAGGTTGAGACCGCTGTGGAACGGTATGTGGAAAACTCTCTGTTCCCCAGAACCCAGGACGCCCTTGCTTCCGTGGGAGAAGACGGAACCATATATGCCATGATCTATGATTTCGGCGACGACCTGAACGTACGGGACCGGGACAAAAACGTAGGGAATGCCCTGCATCTGCTGGTAAATCTGGACTGTACCAGAGCCAAACTGACTTTTTCCTATATCAACGATGAATCCAATTTCTTTGATGAATGGAGAGCGGACTGCGAGGCTGCCGGTATTACCAGAGATGACTTTTCCTGGTCTCCGGACAGTACCCAGCTGCCGGGAAATCTGACCACCGACAAAGCCGTCCGGCTCTTCAACCAGAATATTTCCGCCGGTTCCGACTACACGCTGTGTTCTGTTCTGAAAATGGATTCTGCGGAAGTGGATGTAGTGGACGGCGAGCTGTACTACCACCTGCCGCTGGAACCAAATTCTGTGGTATTCTGCAAAATCGAACCGTTGCAGTAACCCGCTTCCCCCCATGCTGTATCCAAAGAAAAACAGCCTGTACACATCTGACAGGCAAAACGGAGGAACTGTATGAACTTTGATTTTCAGTCTATGAAACCGCTGATCCAGCAGGATTTTGATGCGGTTATGGATCATTATCCCACGGATATGCAAATGATCCGGGACAGGGTTCCCACCGGCGGCGATGTCATGACCCGGAAGCTGGCTATAATCCGTGCAGCCGTAGAGCTTTGTCCGGTACATGTTTTCGACCACTACCCCTTTGCCTTTGAAATCGACGGCGGAGGGGACAGAGGATACTGCCACTACGGTATCGGCTGGCTTTGTCAGGAAAGAAGCGGCGCCGACTTCAGTGCCCTTGCCGCTTTCCGGGATATCATGAACCGGAACAATCTGGGTTCCATGGGCAATTATACGGACAATCTCCACCGCACCATCGACTACGACAAGCTGCTTGCCAAAGGTTTCCGGGGTGTTTACGAAGAATGCGAGATGTGGAACCGGAGCGAAACAGATCCTGCCAGAAAACAGTACCGGGAAGATGTCAAAACCATCTGTCTTCTGATCCGGCGGCTGGGGGAACGGTTCCGGGAACAGGCTGCTGCCCGTCTGCAGGCGGAGGATCTGGACGAAGATACCCGGTACAACATGACACGCATCACCCATTCCGTCAACACGCCCTGGGAAAAGCCGGAAACACTGTTTGACGCCTGCAATTCCCTCCTGTGCATCGGTCTGTTCATTGCCATGCTGGACGGAATCGGCATGCATGCCCAGGGGCCCATTGACCGTCTGCTGTACCCCTTTTACAAGCGGGATCTGGAATCGGGACGGATCACCAAAGAAGAAGCCGCATTTCTGGTCAGCTGTTTCCTGTTCAAGACGGACGCCCACGCCAAATACAATGAAAACCGGCAGGCATTTGACAACGGCGTAACCATCATGATAGGCGGCTGTGACCCGGAAGGAATACCGGTTTACAACGAGATCACCGACATGATCATCGACACCTATCTGTCCAACAAGCTGATCCATCCCAAGCTCAATGCCCGGGCCGGTGCGTACAGTCCCAGAGCCTATCTGGACCGGCTCTCCGCGCTGATCCGCACGGGACACAACAATATCATCATTGAAAACGATGACTACATCGTGCCCATGTTCCGGCGGATGGGACTGCGGCCGGAGGATGCCCGGTGTTATGTGGGCGTGGGCTGCGAGGAAGTCATCTGCCGGAACCAGCTCCACAGCCGGGCGTTCATCTATCTGAATTTAGCCCAGGTTCTGCTGGACACCATTGCCGGCGGCAGAAACAAAAATGCGCTGTCTCCGGATCTGCAGAAAGTATATCAGCACGGCACTTTCCGGATCGACAGCTTCGACGCTCTGTACGACTCCTTCCTTGCCAATCTGCGTTCCTATATCCGGGAGCTGACCGGTGTGCTTGTTCCCTACGAAAAAATCCATGACAGGATCCAGCTGGAACCGATCCAGTCGGCTTTCACGGCGGACTGCATGGAACGGGGACTGGATATCTGTCAGGGCGGCGCCCGGTACAACAACAAGACCCTCTCTCTGGTGGGATTCGGCACCCTTTGCGACAGTCTGCTGAGTCTGCGTGCTGCCTACGCCGAAAACCGGCAGGAAGAACTGTTTGCTGCGGTGGAAACCGATTTCGCCGGACAGGAAAGCCTGCGCCAGCGCATCCGGAACAGCGACAACCGGTTCGGCCATTCCGAAGCTGCAGACGATTTTGCCGAAAATCTGTCTGTGGATCTGGGCAATGTTTCCAAGGGGATCTGTAACGGCCGGGGGATCGAATGGCACACTTCCCTCTTTACCTATTATATGTTCCACTCCTGGCGGAATACCCCTGCCACACCGGACGGACGGCATACCGGGGAAGATCTGTCCCGTCAGATGAACATGGCTTCCCTCCCGGAGCTGACCACTGCCGCCGCTTCCATGTCCCGACTGACCAGAGCGGACTACAACGATGTGGGAATGTTTGATATTGCCATCCCCATGGGTGAGGGAGATGCCTATCTGCAGACCATGACCGATTATATCCGTACCTGTATCGACATGAAAATCCCGGTGCTGCAGCTCAATGTGATCGACCGGCAGATGCTGATGGAAGAACGGGATCATAAAGGCACCCACCCGGATCTGATCGTACGGATCTGCGGCTACAGTGCCCTGTTCACCTGTCTGTCAGAGCATGTGCAGAATGAAGTGATCAACCGCGCCGCACAGTAATGCCGAGCGGATCCGCCGGATGTACCTGACAAAATAAAGAAATCCGAGTATTTTCCCGGATTTCTTTTTGTTTTGCTGTGTATTCCGTAAGCAGATGTCTGTATGGTTCTCTCTGCTCAGTCTTTGTCTGCCGGATAGATCTGATACAGATGCAGAATATTCAGATCTTCTTCCATATCCAGCCCATGGGAGCCGCAGCCGCCGTCGATTTCGTGACAGCCGTGGTCCATCGCAAAGCCGACCAGCGTATCGTGTTGCCGCCAGTGGGTTTTGATCATTTCCGAAAAGGCAGAGAAAGCATGCACATTGGCCCGCAGTTCACCCAGTGCATCCACCGACTCCGGCCCTGTCTTGTGCATAACAGAGTCATAGTTGCCGTTATACACTACCACAAAATCATATTCGTCCCGAAGAATGATTTCTGCCGCTTTGGCATTGACTTCATCCACGCTGCCGTACACAAAATAGTCCATATCCCGTTCCAGGAAAATCTTGCTCAGACTGCATTGACCGTACGCCACAATCACAGGCTTTTTCCCTGCCCGGAGCAGAGCATCAAAAATCGTGTCAATGCGGATCACAGGTTTATCATATTTCTGAATACCGTGTACCGCAGGCTGGGCACCGGTGTACATGGTTCCGAAGCACACAGGGGTAACAGAAGGCATAACAGTACAGAACGGTGCTTCCAGTTCGGTTTTCTGCTTTGCTTCCCGGAAAAGCTGAGGGTATTTTTCATACACCCACTGGGCAATCGCGTCCGGATTGTACATAAAGATCCGATCTGCTTTTCTGCCTTCCAGTTTTTCATCCGCATACCGGCATAGACTCTCCAGCGGTGCGGCAGCCTGTTCCGGCGCTTCGATTCCCATGGCATATGCCAGAGCGGCGCAGAGGGTGTCCAGAGAATGGGTATTCAACATACAGTTTCCTCCTGTTGTTTTTATCAGAGAATGCCGCGATCCAGCGCAGATTCCAGAAATTCCGCAAACAATGAATTGGACCAGGCAAACCACGCTCTGGTGAACTGTCCGGGATCGTCGGCGTCAAAGCCTTCATGCATATATCCCGTGCCCGCATCGGTGGAGGCCAGGGTGTCTATCAGTCCGCGGATCTCTTCCGGATCCAGCGCGGTCAGCCCCTGCATGGACAGTGCAATGTGCCAGATGTAGCCTTCCGGAGTATGCGGACTGCCTACCCCTCTGGCAGCTTTTCCCGTGTAGTAGAAAGGATTGTCTTCACTGAGAATGAAGCGGCGCGTATTCAGGTAAACCGGGTCATCCGGTGCACAGAAGCCGAGATACGGTGCCGACAGCAGACTTGGTACATTGGCATCGTCCGCCAGAATATGATTCCCGAATCCATCTGTTTCGCAGGCATACATTTTCCCGTACTTGGGGTGCAGCACAACGCTGTACATGGCAATGCCGTGTTCGATTTCTTCGCAGAGTTTTCGGATTTTCTTCACCAGGCCGGTGATCCGTTCTGCATTTCCGCCGGCTGCGGGACAGGCTTCAAAAATTTCCGTAAGCTGACGGAGGGATACCACCGCAAACATATTGGAAGCGGTCGGATAGCCGAAGGTGCAGCTGTCATCACTGGGGCGGAAGCCGGACCAGGTCATGCCGGTATAGTTGACCGGATACCCCCGTCCTTCATTGTGCAGCGTATCGATCCAGCGGCAGTCGGGACGGATGAAATAGTAAGAAGACTTTTCCATGTGGTGCTGTTCGGTGATCCACAGATCCACGATGGTTTCCACCGCAGCCGTAAACCCGGCGTTGAAAATACTGTCGTCCCCACAGGCCTTCCAGTACAGATAAGCCAGACGGATGGGATAACACAGGGAATCCACTTCATATTTTCGTTCCCAGACCCAGTCATTGGCAACCGGACGGTCGTCCACATAATGATGTCCGGAAGGTTCCAGATTGAAGGAGTTGGCGTACGGATCTTCCCGGATGTAAAACATCTGCTTTTCGATCAGACCCCGGAGCAGCGAACGGATTTCGGGATCTTCCTTTGTCAGCGGCAGATACTGGGTAACCTGTGCGGTGGAATCCCGGAGCCACATGGCAGGGATATCGCCCGTATACAGGAATGTGGAGCCGTCAGGCAGGATCTCCGCGGTGGTTTCCAGGGTATTGGGATAACAGTTGCGGTACAGAGCTTCCAGTCTGGGGTATTTTTTCAGTCTGGCAGCCACTTTTTCAATATGCGCAGTCACGGATGCCGGAATCGTCTTCATAAGCATTTTCCTTTCAGGCAAGGGGGGATTTTTTCCTATTATAGCACAGAATGCGGCAAAGTACAACCCATATGCGCCGTGAATTTCTTCCTGCGCCATATTCCAGCCCAAGCCTTGTCAAACACTGCAATCTATGATATACTTTCCTTATAAAACACTGCCCTGTTGAAAGGAGAATCTCCTTTGAAAAAATACAGTTATCTGCTGCTGCTATGCCTTCTGATGCTCTGTTTCACGGGATGCGGCAGTACACCCGATACACCGCCGCCTCCGGAAACATCTGCCACCTCTCCTGCCCCGGAAATACCGGAAGAGCAGGTTCGGTTTGTATCCGGCACCACCTTCTCCGGCCGCCGCCGACCTGCTGTCATACCGGATGGCGGACAGATCCTGGATCCGTCTCCGGCAAAAGGGGAAAACGCTGAAGCAGGGAAAAAAATCTATACGGTAAACAATCCTCATGCGGGAGAAATCATCGGGATCAAGGAACAGACTGTGGGAAAAACCAACCGCATTGTGGAGGCCGCGGCAAAACCGGGGTATCGTTTTGTCTGCTGGAGCGACGGTCTGACCGCGTCTTCCCGCACCGATACGGAAGCCGGGCTGTACACCGCCGTTTTCGACTACGACATTGCCGCCATGCCCATTCTTGTGATCCATACGGCCGATGAGGCTCCCATCGAATCCAAAGAGACCTACGTACCGGCATCAGTGTCCCTGTATGGATGCGAGGAGAAATATGTTCTGGAAGGCGCAGAAGCTGAGATCCGCGGACGGGGCAACAATTCCTGGACTTACCCGAAAAAATCATACAAATGCAAGCTTGCGGAAAAAGAAAATCTGCTGGGACTGGCTGCCGGCAAAGAGCGGATCTGGTGTCTTCTGGCAAACCAGTGTGATATGTCCCTGCAGCGGAACCGGATCTCCTTTGAATTCTGCCGGTACATGAACGGTTTTTCCTGGTCTCCGGCCTGCACACCGGTGGAAGTATACCTGAACGGTGAATATGAGGGTGTTTATCTGCTGACAGAAGAGATCAAGGTGTCCGGTGACCGGGTGGATATTGCAGATACGGAACCGGACGCTGTGGAGACCGGTTATCTGGTGGAAATGTCCAATTATGCGGAGGGAGACACGGTGTTCACTGCCCATGGCAGATCCTATATGATCCACAGCGAGCTCTCCTCCTCCTCAGGAATCCGGAAACAGCAGACAGAATATATCCGGCAAACCCTGACAGAAGCCCACGAGGCACTGATGTCCGGTGACCGTGAAAAAGCCGAAGCCTGCATAGATCTGGATTCGCTGCTGGCCGCTTATCTGGTGCAGGAAACCATAGAGAATCTGGATTCCCAGTGGGACAGCTTCTACATCCATAAGGACACCGGCGGAAAGCTGACTTTCGGTCCGATCTGGGACTTTGACCTGACCATGGGCAATGCAGACGACGGTTCCGAAAATCCGGAAGGTATTTTTGTGGGCAACGGCAGGGGCAGCGGCAACAGTTACGAATCCTGGTTCGGAGCTGCCATGGCCTGTTCCTGGTTCCGGGAAATGGTGGCCGAAAAATGGGCGGAAGTATATGACAGCTATGTGCAGATGCCGCTCTTTATCCGGGACGAAGCGGCACTCGGTCTGGCCTCTTACGAACGCAATTTCCAAAAATGGCAGATATTCGGTCAGAAACAGAACCGGGAAACAAGCGCCGTACTGTCTCTGCGGGACTATGAATCCCATATCCGCTATCTGACAGAATGGCTGGAAACGCGGATTGCCTGGCTGGACGATCTGTTCCGGGATCCCGCTTTTGTAACGGAGGGCAAAGGACTGACGGACTACGCCTACCGCCTTTCCCTGCAGAAATCCGGATTCCTGGGTAATCCTGGGCAGTCATGACGGGGAAACCTGGGAAGAACTGGTTCCGGAAGGAAACGGACGCCATTCCACGAAAAATATCAACTATACCTGGTTAGGGTTCCGGGTGAATAATCCGCAGCCGTTCCGCCGGTACCGGTTCATCTGGCAGGAAGGCGCTATCATACAGCTATCCTACCTATGGCTCGGTAGCGATGAATAAAAGAACAGCCGGAAACTGAAAACGGTATGGTCGGTCAACGCACCGGCTGTACCGTTTTTACAGCAATAAAAAAAGACCTGTTCCTCAGGTACTTCGGCAAATGATTCCATAAAATCAGAGTGACCCTTGACTGCATCTTTCTTTACAGAGTACAGCCAAGGGTCACTTATGATTCTTGATATCTAACATTCTTTGAAACCTCTCTTTCTGCGATCTGCCTTCTGCTGCATTCCATACATTTCCGAAACACGCTTCCATTTACTATTTCTCTGATGAGAACCTATTTTCGTGTGGTATGTGTTATCGTGTGGCAAAAGGCGATTGGTGAGTCACCGGGCTTATTTCCATAAGGTCTTCACTTATTGCCGAGTCTGATGTTTTCGATCATTTTTCTGACAAATCTGCAATCTATATATAAAACGTATCAACGTGTCTGGTGTTACCCGGCAATCCGATTCAAACGCTTTACTATAGTTACTTCCCTTTGGGTTCGGCCCTGTACATTCATCTGTACATTGGTGCGTTCCTCCTTTTCTTTTGTGTCTACATTATAGCACACTATTTTCAAAAAAGCAACTGGTAATTTATCAAAAGATACCAACTTTTATTTGGTGAAAAAATAGAAAATTACAATTTATTCATATTTCTGTTTACAACACCCCTCATTGTGTGTTATACTGTTATTAATGTGGGTCTGCGGATTCTCTCCCGGACAGGCTCTTTTTCCCTCTTGTTTTCATTGCCGACCGGCATTTTTTCTTTTTGGGAAGAAAGAGGTCTGCTGCGTTTTTTCCGTAAAATCCGTTCCCATGGAAAAACTATTGACAACAGACCGGAAACAGTGTTATACTCATAGCAGAATCCTGTACACAAGGAGGAACATCCTGTTGAAAAAAATACTTGTATGGCTGCCGCTGCTTCTGGCTGTCCTGCTCTTATGTTCCTGCAGCCGGAACCTCTTTACCCTGGATGTACTGGCACAGGGAGAAGGCGGTGTACTGATCGAAGGCGATCCTTTGCAAAAAGTGCCTTACGGCGAAGAGGCGGTGTTTACGCTCCGCATTCCCAAAGGGGAGTCTGTGGTACAGGTATTTGCAGACGATGTTCTCACCGATGCCTATACATTGGAAAACAATGTGCTCACCATGCCGGACATTACCTCTCCCTGTACGATCCGCATTGTATCCGGTGTGGAAAAGAAGCGTGAATACTGGGAAGCAGACATCCACGGTACCGGCGGCGGATCTGTTGTATCCAACGTACAGCAGGGGCCTGTAGCCGTCGGCTCCCGGGTAACACTGACGGCGATTCCCCAGGACGGCGCAAAATTTATCGGCTGGTCCGAACGTTTTCCTCTGCGGTCCGGCGGCGAGCTGCTCTCCGAAGAAGAACAGCTGACGGTGGAGATCACGGAGTTTACCTTCATTATTGCCAATTTTGACACATCCGGCATCCCGAAGAAGGAAGAAAAACCTGCCCCCGTTCCCACATATAAAACAGAAAACACGCTTACCATTTATTATAATATCAACGGCGGAGATCTGATAAACGGCAGCAAAGTTGCCCTCGAAACCACATTTGACACCACCTACTGGGATATGCCGGTAGCCCGTGAGGACGACGGTAAGCTGACCCGTGACGGCTATGTCCTGCTGGGGTACTCCTACTCTCCGGATGGCGGCGAACTGCTCCGTCCCGGGTATCGCTTCCTGCGGCAGACAGACGAAAAGATCATTATGCTGTACTGCGTATGGCAGAAAGAAACCGATCCGTCCCTGTTTACGGTTTCCGATTTCAACGACACTTCTGTACAGATCGACAAATACAACGGTACCGATCCTGTGGTTTACATTCCCAGAAAGATCGGCGGCAAAAAAGTTCTGCGGATTGCGGAAGGCGCCTTTGCCGGCAACGAACACGTCACGGAAGTCCACATAACCTCTTCCATCAATGCCATCGAAGACGGTGCCTTTACAGACTGCCCCTCTCTGGCCACCATCACAATGTATGATGCCATCCAGAAGGTCAGCGATGCTTCTTTTGCCGGCAGCCCCGTAAAGACCCTCCGGCTCTGTGCCGCTACCACCTCCCGGTTCGCCAACAGCTACACCTCTTTCGGCAAAAAGTTTGAAAGACTGGTCACCACTGCCGATCAGAAACGGATTGTGGTGGTTTCCGGTTCCAGTAAATACTGGGGGCTGGACTCCGATTATATGGAAGAACTCTTCGGCGGTGAATATGCCGTAGTCAATTACGGTACCAGTGTAGGGATGAACATCCTGTTCTTCCTGGAAGGGGTCACATCCTATCTGAAGGAAGGAGACATTCTGGTGTATTGTCCGGAACAGTACGGCCAGAATGCCCATCACACCAACGGGAATCCGGAACTGCCATCGACTACCTATCAGGGGATCTCCACCAGCTATAATATAGTGGAACGGGTGGACATGACCAGGTATACCCGCGTGTTCGATGCGTATGAGGAGTTTTCCTTTACCCATCACCAGATGAATTCGGTGTCCTGGGATGCCTACTCCTCCTCCATGGACCGTTACGGCGACTACTCCAAATTCCGTCAGGAACTGAACTTCCCCGATTATCTGGGAACCACCATGGGCCAGTTCCGTTTTGATAAAACCAGAATACCGTCGAGATTTCTTCCCAACATGAACCGGGTTCTGGATGCCGCCGCAGAAACCGGAGCCGCCGTATTGTTCAGTTTCCCCCCTCACAACCAGAACGCCGTGCTGCCCGAACATCTTCATAACGAAGAGGTTTACGACAGCTTCATGGCCTTTATCGACGAAAATGTCCATGCCAGACGGATCTCCGACCTGCGGAATTTCGTCCACGAAGGACAGTATTTCGATGATTCCGACTATCATCTGGGTGCTGTCGGCAGAAAATTCCATACGGAACAGCTTGCCAGGGATCTGATGGCCGCCGGTTTCGGTACTGTAGTCATTCCCTGAGGAAAGAACAAGGTATATTCATATAAGGAGCAGACCATCATGAAAAAAACATGCGGAACCGTAGTATTCCGGGAATACGATCTGGATCGTACGCTGGATGCCATATACAAAGCCGGTTACCGGTATTTTGAAACCCAGGCTACCAATCCCTGGTGCAACCATGTCATTCTGGACAAGGATGATCCTGTGCTGTTTGCCCAAAAAGCAAAAGAACACGGGTTTCTCGGCGTAACTTCCCTGTGGACACCGGAAGGCGCCCTGATCCCGGCCGGAGACAGCTGCATCCCCACCATCAAACGCGCCATCGAATGGGCTTCCGCCGCCGGTATTCCGGTGCTGGATTTCGGGGACGGCCACAAACCGGCAGACATGTCCGATGAGGACGCTTTCGCCCGGCTGTCCGAACGGATCCTGACCCTGCTGGAAACCGCGGAAAAATATAATGTAGTGCTGGCACTGGAACCCCACGGCACCTTTTCCCTGTCGGCTTCCGGTCTGGCGCGGATCCTCTCCATTTCCGACTCACCGTATCTGGGAATCAACTATGACTGCGCCAACATTCACAGAGCCGGTTATGTGGAAACCCGTGACGGACAGGCCAACTGGCGTTCTCTGGCAGAAGGCGGCGGTGAAGTGGAGGTTCTGAAAACCGTAGTACACCGGGTTGTCCATTTCCACGCCAAAGACCTGACAGAAGCCGGTGTATGTACTGCTCTGGGCACCGGCACGGTGGATGTGGCAGGCTGCATACAGGTTCTGAAAGATGCCGGTTATACCGGTGCCGTATCACTGGAAACCGAAGGCGGCATGCCTTTTGCGGAATCCGCAGCACTGGCGGAGAGCAGCAGCCGGTATCTGGATACGATACTTTGACCATGCGGGGAGCAGACGAAAAAACTGCTCCCTTTTTCACTTCGGAATGGCCAAAAAACACGGATGCTTCTGGTATATCTCCCGGATACCTCTGTACAAAAACAAAAAAATCTGCTATAATGATACCAAAGTCCGACAATTCTATCCGGATGCAGAACCGATGCTGTATCCATACAGAAACGAGGTTTTTATGATGACAGAACAGGAACTCACAAAACTGGAGCAGCTTTACAGCGGATGCAGAGCCTATCATGGTGAGCTGCATGACCATTCCGCCAGCGGAGGGACCAGTGACGGAAGCTGTCCCCTGGATGTATGGGTACGGGAGATGGCGGAACTGCACATGGATTTTGCCGCCATTCTGGATCATCGTCAGGTAAGACACATGTATCTGCCGGAATGGAAGGACGGTCTGTTTCTGGGCGGAAGTGAACCGGGCACCAAAATAGACGACAGCCCGGCAGAAAACAAATACCTGCATTATAATATGCTCTTTACCGGCCCGGAACCGCTGGAATCTCTGCTGGCGGAATTCCCGGAATACCAGTTCACCGGCGGTCCGGAAGGTCATTTTTCTTATCCTTCCTTCACCACGGAACGGTTTTGTCAGCTGATTGACGCTGTGAAAGCCCGGGGCGGGTTCTTTGTACATCCCCATCCCAAGCAGGTCATGGTGTCCGACAACCCGCTGGATTACTGGTTCCGGGATGAAACGGGGATCGAAGTATTCTACAATGCAATGGACAGCGAACATACCGCCCGGAATTATGTGCTCTGGACAGATCTGCTGGCTGCCGGAAAAAGAGTCTGGGCCTGTGCCGGCGGAGACAAGCATGGCCATCCAGATGACAAAGCGCTGACCACCATATATGCCGAAGAAAAGTCCAACGCTTCCTATCTCGCACATCTGCGCAAAGGGGATTTCACCTGCGGTTCTGTGGGGATCCGGATGGGCATCGGCAATACGGTCACCGGCGGCAAATGCATTTTCGGCGGACAGAAGCTCATCGCCGCAGCCGGAGATTTCCACTGCAGCGTACAGCATCCGGATCATACATACCGTATGGATATTCTCAATGAAAACGGCATCGTACTGAGCCGGGAAATCCCCTGTGACAGCACATCCTGTCTGTCTCTGGACACGGATGACTGCCGCTTCTACCGGGCTGAAGTATGGGATACAACCCTGCAGCTCCGTATCGCCATAGGCAATCCCATCTGGAACGGCTGACAGATAAATAATCCTGCCGGAAACCGGTGAAATCCACGGTGCGGCAGCTGCGCTTACCTGAAATTCAATGCATCCGAAAGGAAAACGATATGCAGTATATTCCTTATGTAAACATCCGCATGGGGACGGCTTCCGTAAACCGCTTCTCCCACGGGAATACCCTGCCCTATACCCAGCTTCCCTGGGCAATGGCCGGTTTTATGCCCCAGACGGACGGAGGTGCCGGCGGCTGGTTCTTCCACGCAGACGCAAGAGCCGTGGAAGGCATCCGTCTCACCCACCAGCCCAGCCCCTGGATCGGCGACTACGGCACGTTTCTGATGACCCCTCAGGCCGGCACCCGTGCCCTGTACGAACACTATTCCGGTGCCTGGTCCGGCTATCGTCCGGAAGAAACCGTTTTCCGTCCGGATCTGCTGACGGTACGGTTCCTGCGCCAGAGATGTACCTTCTCCCTGACACCTACCGAACGGGGCGGTATGTTCAGGCTGCACTACGACATGCTGAAGAATATCGGTCTGACATTCTATCCGCTCAAGGGAAAAAACGGCTGGCGGTTTGATGCCGAAAGAAACATGCTCTTCGGCTGGACGGACGGCCATTCCCAGGACAAACCGGTGGATTTCAAAATGTACATTGCCGTACAGTTTGAAGCCGGGGACATTGATGCTGCTGCCTCCCGCGCTTTTGCCTGCGGAGACCTGGGGGAAGGCTACCACCTGATGCTGAACAAAGCCGACATCACTGCAAAGCTGGCGATTTCCTATCTGTCCGAAGAACAGGCGGTTTACAACCTGAATGAAGACATGGGCGGCAAGTGCTTCTGTGACATTCAGAAAGCGGCGGAAGAACGATGGGAAGAACTGCTCCGCCGGATCGAAATCGATGCCGCGGACGAAGACCAGATGAAAACCTTCTACTCCTGCCTGTACCGTACCGTACTCTTCCCCCACAAAGCCTACGAGCATGACATGGCGACCGGCAAAAATGTTCACTATTCCCCCTTTACCGGCAAGAAGCACGACGGTGTGCGTTACACTGACAACGGTTTCTGGGATACCTACCGCACCGTATACCCTCTGTACGCCCTGATTGCCAGAGAAGAATATGCGGAGATCCTGGATGGGTTTGTGGCGGACTACAGAGAAGGCGGATGGCTGCCCAGATGGCCCTCCTTCGGCGAAGTGGGATGCATGCCCTCTACCCTGATCGACGCTGTCATCGCAGACGCCGTGGTCAAGGGGATCGGCTCAAAGGAACTGTGGAAAGATGCCTTTGCCGGTATGCTGAATCATGCCAACCACAACGGGCCGGAAAACCGCTACGGACGCAACGGCGCGGAAGATTACTGCCGTCTCGGTTATATGCCCAGAGAAAAGGTACACGAATCCGTCAACCTGACACTGGACGCCGCATACGGAGACTGGTGTATTGCCAGAGTGGCGGAAGTGCTGGGATACGACAAGGAGTTCATTGCCCGGTACGACCGCAGAGCCAGGAATTACGCCAATCTGTTTGACCCCGAAACAGGCTTTATGCGGGGGAAGGACGAAAACGGCGAAATGGCTCCCGATTTTGATCCGCTGCGCTGGGGCGGTGAATATACCGAAGGCTGCGCATGGCAGTCCACCTTTGCGGTGCCCCATGATGTGATGGGTCTGGCTGCCCTGTACGGCGGAAGAGAAAAGATGATCGCCAAGCTGGACGAGCTGTTTGCCACAAAGCCGGAATACACCGTGGACGGCTATGGCTTTGAGATCCACGAAATGACCGAGCTTGCGGCGCTGGATTTCGGACAGTGTGCCATTTCCAATCAGCCCTCCTTCCACTTCCCCTTCCTGTTCTCCCTGCTGGGTGAAGAAGAAAAGGCAAGCCGCTGGGTAAAAGCGCTGACGGAAGTGTTCCACGCCACCCCCACCGGGTATCCGGGCGATGAAGACAACGGCACTACCTCCGCCTGGTACATTTTCGCCCTGCTGGGAATCTATCCCGTATGTCCCGGTATGCCCGGCACAGCAGGATATGCAAAAACCGATATGCTTGTAAAAAGTGCCCGGATCCTGGGGAAAGACTGGGATCATGAACATATAGAAAACTATATCTGAAAGGAATACACAATATGAAACTGAAAGTAGCACAGGTCGGTATCGGCGGTATGGGCGGCGGCCACGTCAATATCTGGCACGAAATGGAAGACATCGAACAGGTAGCCATCTGCGATATCCGTCCGGAAATGATGGATCGCTTTGACGGCAAGATCACCGCCAGAAAGTATACCGATTTCGATGAAATGCTGGAAAAGGAAACCTTTGATATTCTGGATATCACCCTGCCCACCTATCTGCATGCAGATTTTGCGGTAAAGGCTCTGAATCGCGGTATCCATGTGATCACGGAAAAGCCCATTTCCCTGAAAAAGGAAGATATCGCCAGAATCTACGCTGCCGCCGAAAAGAACAACAAGTGCTTCATGGTGGCGCACGTTATCCGTTTCTGGCCCGAATACATGTACATGAAGGACTGCATTGAAACCGGCCGCTACGGCAAGCTGGTTTCCGGTACCATGACCCGTATCGGCACTATTCCCCAGAGCAGCTGGGACGACTGGATGCATGACCCCGAAAGAAGCGGCATGGTTCCCTTTGACCTGCACATCCATGACCTGGACTTCCTGGTATACGCTCTCGGCAAGCCGGAAGTGGAACACGTTTTCCACGGTATGGACTATATGCACGCCATCTACAAATTCGGCGGCGTACGCATTGCCTGCGAATCCGCATGGTTCCATGCTCCCGTACAGTTCAGATCCACCTTCCGGATGCAGTTTGAAAGAGCCGTTCTGGAATTTAACGGCAGTTCCATGAAGATCTGCAAGAGCAGAGAAGAAGGCTGGGGTGTGGAAGACATGCGCGCCGGCAGCGGTGTGGAAGACGGCGCTTACATTCCCCAGTCCGATGGGTATTACAACGAGCTGCGGTACTTCGCCGACTGTGTGAAGGAAAACAAAATGCCCGAAGTGATCAAGCCCTGGGAACTGGAAGCTGTTATGGACGTAATTGCCCAGATCAACGCAGCCAAGGAAAACTGAACAAGAACATAACAAATCCCCGGCGGAGGCGTTTCTCTCAGAATCCTCTCACCGGGGATATTTTTTGCTTATGAAGCAGCCGGACTTCCTTTGCCGAATGCGGTAACGTCCACCCCTTCCGGCAGGGTGAGCACCTTTTCAAACACTGTCCCGTCCGTGATACCGGAATACCACAGGAATCCGGTGGAAGCATCCTCATCGAAAATCAATGTATCTTCCTGTACCGTAAAGGCATAAACAAACCCGTCTCCGGCATCTGTTTCCAGTACAAGCCGGTCGTCTGTCATGGTATAGGTGCCGTGGCCGATATAGCTGCTGATCAGGGAAAAGAAAAACATAAAGGTTTCATCTTCATACAGGGTCACAGACGGCAGGAGATAATCACTGATGCCGCTGGGATCCTCCGTACAGGCTATGTATGTGTCGAGTACCGCCGGCATCACCGCATCCGGGTTATAGGACGCTGTCACTCTGGCGCTGACTTCTCTCATGGTCTGCAGCTGATCTGTGGGAATCCCCACCGCCATCAGCCAGCCTTCCGTCATAGTGTCGCCGCCGCTGTACGCCGCACGGGCGATACCAAGTTCCAGAAGACCCGATTCCAGCCATGCGTATTCCATTTCATACCGGCAGGCCGTATCGGGAGCAATGATGTACAGCAGAAACAGGGTGGAAGTTTCAAAAAAGTCCTCTCCATACAGTCCAACCACCTCCCGGAAGGAAGATTCCTCCCCATACCGCCGGTCAAAATCCATCACATTGTCCATGGAATCCATGAAATCTTCCAGCTCTGCCGCACTGTGTATCTCCTGTATCGGAATCGCTTTTACCGGAAATTCCACAGCCGAAGAAAAGATGCCTTCCCTGTTCAGCCGGGTCAGAATATCCAGGGAATACCCTACCGGAGCACACTGCCAGCCATAGGAGCAGTTTCTGCTCACAGCCGCATCCCGGTACTGCTTTATAAATGCCGCCGGATCCTCGTACCGGATGTCTATCCTGGCACCGTCCCTGACATTGGCCTGCAGATAGATGTACATGGGTGCCTTGTCCAGCGGATAGCCGCCGCCGATGGCCAGGGAGAACATTTCATCAATGGCATACAGCCGGATGTACAGCCCGGAGCCGGTTTCGATGTAGTTGTAATTCTCAAAATCCGACCAGGTCAGCCCTTCGCCCTTTTCTTCTTTCCGCCGCAGCACATCGTCCAGGGTCAGATCCCGGCGTTCGGCATGACAGATGGCTGCCGCATTTTCATAATCACTCCATGCCGCCCGATAGTAACGTGTTTCCCCCCGGTATTCCACCGATGCATAGGCGTAAAATCCACGCCGGTCATACACCGTAATCCGCCAGTCATCCTCTATTACAAACTGCACAGAACCGGGAGAATACAGCTTACCTTTCGGTTCTCTGCACTCCTTCCAGTCAGCCAAATCCAGAAACCGTGCCAGATCTGCTCCATCTGCCGCACCGATCCCAAAGGTATAATCGTTGTCCTCTCTGTTATCCGGCGGATAGTGTATTACCGTCACCTCCAGCCGTTCTGCCACCGTAGATACAGCGTTTTCATAATGCAGAAAAGACAGATCCGGCGCTTTCTCCGTAACAGGATCGGTCAGAAAGCAAACCCCTGTCACCACGCAGACCACCAGTGCCGCAGCGATGATCCAGAAGGCAGGTTTCCTGTAAGACAGCACGTTTTTTACCCGGCTTTTCACGCTGACCTCCCCGAATGCCACAGGACAGGCGGCAATATACCTTCTCGGAATACTGCAGGTCAGCAGTGCCTGCGAGTAGTCCGCCCGGGCATCCCTGTCCAGATCCCCTATGACCCGTTCGTCACAGGCCAGCTCGATATCCCGGCACAGCAGCACATATGCCAGCCAGATCAGGGGATTGAACCAGTGCAGCGCCAGCAGCAGGAACCCCACAGGCTTGATCCAGTGGTCTTTCCGGCGGATATGGGCCTTTTCGTGAGCAATCACAAAGCCTTTTGTCGGTTCCTCCATACCGAAAGGCAGATAGATCTTCGGTCTCACAAGTCCCAGTACAAAGGGAGAAGGGGAATGGTCCGTTTCGTAAATTCCCGGCTCCAGCAGAACCGCATCCGCCATTTTCCGGCACAGAAACAGCCAGCTCAGGAAAGCATACAGAACCATTCCGGCAAACCCGATAATCCACCCTGCCGCTCCGACCGCCAGCCACACCTGCAATGGATTCACACTGTCCCCCGGGGCAGGCGCAAAGGATTCGGACAGCACCGGATTCACCGCAGAATTCAGGGCGTACACACCGCTGTGGATGGTCGGCCTGGCAGCATATACGATTTCCGGAGCGATGGTTTCGGTACTGGGAATCAGGCTGAATATACTTTCCACCGTAAAAGGCAGTACCAGCCGCAGTCCCACCATCCCCCACAGCAGCGGCAGAATCCAGCGCGGCGCTTTCCGCAGACAAAGCCGCAAAAGCACAACCGCCAGCACCAGCCATCCGGCGGATATACTCATATTGCACAGGCGGATAAAGAATGCTGTCATTGGTTTTCCTCCCGGAACCGGTCGATCATGGACTGTACCTCGTCGATTTCCTGTTCGGACAGCTTCCGGTTCCTTGTGAAAGCTGCCAGAAACGCCGGCAGAGATCCCTCAAAGGTCTTTTCCACCATCTCGTCGATCTCCGCTGCCTGGATCTGTTCCTTGCTCACCAGGGATTTTACCACGGCATTCTCGTTAACCAGCACACCACGTTCCGAAAGCCGCTTGATCACGGTATAAGTGGTGGTGGGTTTCCAGCCCAGCTTTTCTCTGCAGAGCTGTACCAGTGTTCCGCTGCCCACAGGTTCGTTTTCCCACAGGATCAGGCAGAACCGGTATTCGCTTTCAAAAACTTTCGGTGTTTCCATAACGCCCCTTCTCTAACGCATTAGAGTTCCTGCATATACTCTAACATATTAGAGAGCATTTGTCAAGTAGGATTCCGGAATTGTTTACAAAAAATATACCGCTGCCGCCCCGCTCATTCCGTTCTCCTTACAACACGGTCTGTAAATCACTTCCCCTGTCTTGACATGATCCACCAAATCTGCTATAATTAAGGTTGCTCAATAAAACAATCTATTCTGCAGGAGAAATCTATCATGAAACTTCGTAAAACGCTTAGTCTGCTGCTTGCCCTGTTGATGCTGGCACCGTCCATGGCATCCTGCGGCGGGACAGACCAGGAAACAACTGCCGACACGTCCGATGCCGGTAATACTGCCGTCACAGAAACAGAAACCGAAACCGAAGATCCTTATCTGGACGATCTGCCGGATACCATGGATCTGGAAGGCCGTACCATCAGCCTTCTCTCCCGTGTGGAAGGGGAAGAAATGAATGAATTCGTGGTGGAAGAAATGACCGGTGATGTTATCAATGATGCCATCTTCACCCGGAACCTGAATCTGGAAGCCAGACTGAACGCAGAAATGATAAACACACCCATCTGGGGTGACGATGCCTCCGGTACCAAGGAACTGGAAAATGTGGTTGTATCCGGCTCTACCGACTATGACCTTTTCTGCTCCAACTCCTACCGTACCGCCGAATCCGGCTACAAGGGTCATCTGCTGGATCTGAACAGCCTGCAGTATGTGGATCTGACCAAGGATTACTGGGCACAGGGACTCAACGAAGCTGCTTCCATCGGTGGGAAACAGTACATCGCTACCGGTTCCATGTCTCTTGGCTTCTATCGGTACATGATGGTTGACCTGTTCAACAAGGATATGTTTGTCGAAGCCGGTATCGACTTCCCCTACCAGACCGTACTTGACGGCAAATGGACACTGGACTATCAGAACACCCTGGCCGAAGCCTTCTATCAGGATATAAACGGTAACGGTGAACGGGATGCCGCTGACCGGTTCGGCTATGTAACCCGTATGTCCAACGATACCTCCATCAATGACGGATACTGGGCTTCCCTGAACTTCCGCAGCATCTCCAAGGATGAAAACGATTATTATGTATATGATGTCAACGAAGAAAACTTTGTAAACGGCATCGACGCCCTGCTCCGGCTGATGAACGGCAGCGGTACCGCCCAGATGTGCGACAATGACAGCGATATTTACAAGCGTTTCAACGAAGGTCTGGCTGCCATGACCGTAGCCCGTCTGTATGTGGTGGAATCCGGTGACTTCCGGGATATGGAATATGAATACGGCATTCTGCCCATGCCCAAGGCCAGCGAAGCCCAGCCTGCTTACTACAGCTATGATCAGGACCAGTTCCTTGTATACGGAATTCCGAAATCCGTACCCGTAGACGATGCGGACAACATCGGCATGTTCCTCGAAGCCTACGCTTCTGAAAGCTACAATGTAGTAAAGCCGGCATATTATGAAACTGCCCTGACCGTGAAATACGTGAACGACCAGGAATCCGCCGCCATGCTGGACATCATCACCGAAGGGATGTATATTGACCCGTCCAACCTGTACCTGACTATGATCAGTTTCAACTCCATGAACCTGCTCCGCAATGTACTGAAGCAAAAGGAAAATACCGCAGCTTCTCTGATCGCTTCTTCCCGGAACAGCGTACAGAACACCATCGTAAAGATCAACGATGCCTATAAGGCTATGGAATAACCGACAGAAACACAGAAGTGGGCAGAGAATAAAAATCTGTCCACTTCTCTTCTTGCTGATAACATGATGAAAACCATAAAAACTATTCTGAAAATTTTCCTGATACTGGGAGCCGCCGTTATTTCCGCTTCCTTATGCGCCGCTGCAGAACCGGCATGGATGGTGGACTTTTCCTCTGCGGATGCTGTTTACGGATGCGGTGATCTGCATAATATTTCCCCTGGCCGGGAAGAGCACAGTATGCGTCTGCTTTTTTCGGGAAATGGTGTCTGTGAAGACCCGTATCTTTCTCTGACACTGCCTGCATCCTCCCCCGATCTGGCAAAAGAGCACTGGCTTGCCATGCTTGTCAAAACAGACGAAACCGGAATCGGCGGTGAATTGCGGTTTCGTTCCACCACCACAGGTGAACAATACCCCTGCCAGCCGTTTTCCTATGCGGATACAGACGACTGGCAGCTGATCGTTCTGGATCTTACCGATACCGGCAGCATGATCTATGCACCCACCGACCGGCTCTATGACGGAAAGCTGATCAATCTGCGTCTGGATCCTTTCAGCGCGGACTGTGCATCGGACATTTCCTACGAAATCCGCGCCTATGGTCTGTATACCAACCGCGAGGACGCACTGACCTTCGGAGAATACATGAACACACAAATGAATACCGGAATACCGGAAGAAACCACCCCTGAAGTACTCCTGCCGGAGGTGGATTACAGTCGTTTCTGGCGCGGAGAAACCTTTGCCGTTCCGGCAGATGATGCAGTCATGCGCTGGCTCTGCCTTGGTTTTTCCGAAAATTATCCTTTTATTATAGACACCCTGCTGGAACGCGGCTACCGCGGGATCATCTCCAATGTGAATTTCAATGAGCGGTACCTGCGGGATCCGGCGGAATTTGCACTGCTGAACAGAGTATATGACTATGCTGCCGAACGGAACATGGCACTCTGGCTCTACGATGAATACCAGTGGCCCAGCGGCAAGGCATTCGGACTGGTACTGGAAGGGCACAAAGAATTCCGCGCCACCGGTATCGAGCATAAAAAAATCACCGGTACAGACGGCGATGCTGCGTATACCCTTTCCGGTCAGGATATTCAGATAAAAAAAGCCGTTCTGACCGACGACTCCGGTACCCGTGTACTGGAAACAGGCGATGGTGATCTTTCGGTTCCCGCTTCCGGAGAGTGGACACTGGATCTGTACGTTCTCCGTTATACTTATGAAGGAACGGAAAATCCCGCTGATTTCTCCACCCTGGAACATGTGGATCTGCTGAATCCGGCAGCGGTACAGCGGTTCATTACAGTCACCTATCAAAAATACAAGGACGAACTGGGGGACGATTTCTCCCGGATCGAAGCCTTTTTTACAGACGAACCTCAGCTTGGAAACCGGGATATGCGTTCCTACGCGGTCTGGACAGAGGGACTGGAAGATGCCTTTTACGCCAGATTCGGGTATGATCTGGATATCGCTGCCATTTTCAGCGGATCCTCAGAACAGGAACAGAAAATGCGTCTGCACTATTATCAGCTTGTGGCAGAACGGTTCCGGGAATCCTACATTGACCAGATCACCGCCTGGTGTGAGGCCAACGGTACCGCTTCGTCCGGTCATCCGCTGTTTGAGGAAAACATGAATGACCATATCGAAACCTATGGCGGCGATTTTCTGCAGTTTGTCGGCAATCTGACCATTCCCGGCCTTGACCTGTTATGGGTGGACCCGCCTCATCTGCTTTCCGATAACAATATCGGCAGCTACATGGGCCTGCGGTATGTGGCTTCTGCCGCCAAAAATGCCGGAAAGTCTCATGTTATGGTGGAATGGAATCCGGCTTGTGTGGCATCCAACACGACCTTTTTCTCCGATATCATCGGCACTTCTCTGGGCGGCGCTTCCCTGACCCGTCTGTTCGGCGCAAATATCTTCAATGTGATCGATCACGCCCATTCCTACACCATCGCAGAAAACAACCGGCTGAATACCTACATCGGCCGCATGAACACCCTGCTGGAAGGCGCTGTGGAAAGCGGTGATCTGGCGGTGTTTTATCCGATAGCCACCATCCAGGCGCTGCATAACGCGGATTTCGACCACTCCTCCTCCGGTTCCGGCCGTACGGAAGCAGCGGAACGGAATACCAATTATGCCAAACTGTGCAAAGCCCTGCTGGAGAACCAGATTCTGTACACGGTACTGGACGATCAGAGTCTGTGTCAGGCTTCTCTCACCGAAGATGGACACATGAAAGTCGGCAGCGGGACATACAGAACAATCCTTCTGCCCTGGACACAGTATATTTCCGAAACGGCCATGGAAGTGCTGACAAAGTTTGCTTCCCTGGGCGGAAATGTGCTGTTCATCGGCGATATTCCCCGGTATTCCATCGGTACGGACGGAGATGCAGAAGTGGCAGCCATGGCAGAGGCACTGGCGGAGGGACATTTTTATGACCGGGCCGGTAGGGATACGATAAAACAAATCACCGCATTTACAGAAAACCGCATGGTTATACAGAATTATCAGAGCATTGCCGCCGACGCTCTTTTCTATGGGGATTTCCACACAGCAGACAAAGAGATCAGCTTCCTTGTCAACAGCACCGCCGCCGAAGGCTCTGTAACTCTCTCCTATGCAGACGGATATTCCGGTACTTACGACATCTACTGTCCCGGCAGCGGTCTTATCACAGCGGCATCCGGCGACACTGCTGTAACCATTCCGGCATATGAAGGAATTTTTGTGATCCGGGACAGAGCGGTACAGGAAGAATCCCCCATTGTGTGGGAGCCTGCCGAAACCGAAGAAACCGTATATGTTCGTCCTGCTGAAACATCCGGAGAAGCGGAAACCGAAAACTCTGTCCAAACACCTGACCGGAAACAGCTTCCCGTATGGATCACCGCCGGTGTACTGCTGGCTGCTGCCGGTACCGCACTGCTTCTGTACCCCAGAAAACGCAAATAACAGCATACTCATCCATCCTCTGTCACGTCTGTCCGGTCTGTGACGGAGGATTTTTCTGTCTGCTGCAATACACTATTGACAGGATGCTATGTTCCGGGTATAATAATTTATAGAAACAACATAAATATTTCGCATATATCATGAGGATATCTATGCTTTTATCACGGAAAAACTTTCTGGCTGCCGCACTTCTTTTTTTCACGATAGCTCTGCTCTCCTGCGGCAAAACCGAATTTCCGGTGGATGTACTCGCCATCGGAGAAAGCGGCGCACAGATCACAGGCGAGCACCACAAACAGGTTGCCTGCGGCGATTCTGTTTCCTTTACACTGACGCTGCCTGCCGGTGAAACCGTGGCACAGGTTTTTCTGGACGACATTCTCACAGATGCCTATACATGGGAGAACAACGTCCTGACCCTCCCGGAAATCCTTTCGCCCACCACGGTGCGGATCGTTTCCGGCAACCCAGCCAAGCAGGTGTACTGGGAAGCCGATTCCAGCAGCCGTTACGGCGGGACAGTCCATTCCAATGTAAAACCGGGGCCTGTGGCAATGGGTTCCATGGTAACGCTGACGGCGGAAACCTATGAAGGAGCGGTCTTTCTGGGCTGGTCTGACCGGTTTATGCTGCGTTCCGGCGGAGAACTGATCTCCGAATCGGAACAGGTAACTGTGGAAATCAACGACTACACCTTTATCTGTGCCAATTTCGACATCTCCGGTGTTATCAAACCGGAAGAAAAACCGGCTCCGGTCGTTCCGGGGAAAAACACACGCACCATTTTCTATAACAGCAACGGCGGCAACCGGATCGAGGACACCAAAGCCGCCCTGGAAACTACTTTTGACACATCCTACTGGACCATGCCTTTTGCCAGAGAGGATGACGGCAAGCTGCAGAAGGACGGTTATGTGCTGCTGGGTTACAGTTTTGATCCCGACGGCAGCGGAGAACTGATCCGCCCCGGATACAAATACCGGCTGCCGAACGATGACACCATGCTGACGCTGTACGCAGTGTGGCAGAAAGAGACCGATCCATCTCTCTTCACCACGGCAGCTTTAGATGAAAAAACAGTCAGCATCACCGGTTACAGCGGCACAGACAGCACAGTGTATATTCCCCGTACCATCGACGGAAAAACCGTTGTCCGTATCGCCAAAAACGCTTTCGCCGGCAACCAGCATCTGCAGGAAATCTATATCACACCTACGATTCTGCAGGTGGAAAAAGATGCTTTTGTAGGCTGCGCCAACCTGACTGCCGTGACCATGTACGACAGTCTCCGGGAAATCAGCGATGCTTCTTTTCCGTATTGTCCGATCACCACCGTCCGTCTCTGTGCGGCAACAGCGCCCCGGTACATTGACAGCGGGCAGACATACGGCAAAAAATTCGAACGCCTGATGAACACCGCCGGTACGGAACGGATTATCGTCGTTTCCGGTTCCAGCAAGCACTGCGGTCTGGATACTGACTATCTGGAAACGCTGGTGCATGAGGATTACAGCATCGTCAATTTCGGCACCAATGCCACCATGAGCATTCTGTTCTTCCTGGAATCGGTGTCATCCTATCTGACAGAGACAGATATTCTGGTGTATGCCCCGGAACAGTACGGGCCCTATGCTTACTACACCAACGGAAACCCGGAACTGCCTTCGTCTACCTTCCAGGGATTCGCCACCTGCTGCAACCTGCTGGAACGGATCGACGTTTCCAGTTACACCAATGTTTTTGATGCATTTGCGGAATATAACGCTACCAGACTGAAAATGAGCCCGGTGGCGTGGGATTCCCATACGGGCAGCATCGACGAGTATGGCGATTATGCCCACCAGCGCACCACCCTGCAGGATCCCTCCTTCCATTACAAGGCAAACGGAGACTTCCGGTTCAACGAGACGGTGATCCCGGCGGCATTTCTGCCCAATATGAACCGGGTGCTGGACAAAGCCGCACAGACCGGCGCACAAATCTGGTTCAGTTTCCCGCCTCATAACCGCAATGCCGTACTGAAAGACAGTCTGCAGGAATCTGCCTACGACGGATATGCCGCATTCCTGCGGGAAAATGTGCATGCCCTTCTGATCTCCGATGTCCGGGATCACATTTATGACGGTATTTATTTTGACGACACGGATTACCATCTCAATATTATCGGCCGGGAAATGCATACCAGCCAGCTGGCGGAAGATCTGATCGCCGCCGGTGTCCGGGAGAAATGAATTATGATCCAAAAATCCAAAAAATATCTGTTAACAACGCTTATCTCCGCCTGTCTTCTGCTCTCCCCGTTCCTCACCACTGCAGCAGTGACCTTCGGCGCGCCCATGCAGTATGACGATACTTTTCTGGGAGAACTGAAGGAGAAGCACGAACGTCTTTCCACTGTGAAAGAGGATAAAATCGTCCTGATCGGCGGTTCCAGTCTGGCATTCGGCATGGATTCTGCCCTGCTGGAAGAATATACCGGCATGCCGGTGGTCAATTACGGTCTGTACGCCACACTAGGCACCAAAGCCATGCTGGATATGTCCCGCAATCATATCGGGAAAGGGGACATTGTGGTCATCTGTCCGGAAACCGATGCGCAGACCTATTCCCTGTACTACAATGCCCATAGTGTCTGGCAGGCCCTGGACTCGGATATCTCCATGTTCCGGGATGTGGGTAAATCCAATTTCGGCAAGCTCATGGCTGCACTGCCTGATTTTGCCGCCGAAAAGCTGAACTTTATTCGCATGGACGCCAAACCTGCTCCCAGTGGTATTTATGCGAAAGATTCCTTCAATGCCTATGGGGACATCGCTGTGGAACGGAAATACAACGAAATGCCCACCAACTATGATCCGTCCATGGAGATATCGCTGACCACAGCACTGCTGGATCCGGATTTCATCGACTATCTGAACGAGTTTGCGGATCACTGTGTCCTGCGCGGCGCGGATGTGTATTTCAGCTTTCCCCCCATGAATGCAGCGGCGGTGACTTCCGATGAAGAGGAACAGGAAGCTTTCTACCGGACTCTGGGGGAATCCCTGACTTTCCCGGTAATCAGCGATATCCGCGATTACATTCTCCCTTCTGCCTATTTTTATGACACCAATTTCCACTTGAATACAAGAGGCGCACTGCTGCGTACCGCTCTGCTGGCGGATGATCTGCTCCGGGTGATGGGCGTCACAGAACGGGTGGAAACGGTCAAGTACACCGCCCCCCGTCGTCCGGCAGATTACTTTGATCTGAAGCTGGACGGAGATGAAAACGCAAAATATTTCCTGTACGAAGAAATTGACGGTGGCCTGGCCATTGTGGGGCTGACAGATGAGGGAAAAACAAAAACTTCTCTGCAGATTCCGAGAGGCCAGGACAACAAAGCCATTCTGATGATCGGCGACCATGCTTTTTCTGATGCCGCCGCACTGGAGGAAATCATCCTGGGAGAATATGCCCTGGTTCGCAGTATTTCTGTGGATGCATTTGCAGGCTGTACCGCTCTGCGCCGGATTGAACTGCATCTCACTCCTTCCGAACTGCCGGTTGACAGCAATGTGCTGACCCGTCTGCCCCAGGACTGCTTCATTTATATCCCCCAGAATATGTACGGCGAATTTGCCACCGACTATTTCTGGAGCAGCATGATGAAGTATGTCAAAACCCTTGACAACTGATTATTTATTGAATTCAGGAGGATCCATTCCATGTCTGACCTGCTTGTAAAACTGTACGAACTGCCTTCCGCTGAGCCTTATGTGCTGAAAATGAAGAAAATGGGCATCACCATCCGTCGTCCCATCGGCCCGGAAAACTATGCGGTGATCCGCTGGATTGACAAACATTTCGGTGCCGGTTGGGCCGGAGAAGCAGAAAACGCCTTTTTCCGCTCCCCAAAAGGAATGTTCATTGCGGTACGGGATGAAGACTCCCAGATGCTGGGCTTCGGCTGCTATGACGCAACTGTCAAGGGTTTCTTCGGCCCTACCGGTGTGGATGAAGCCGAACGGGGCAAAGGCATCGGTTCCGCGATCCTGATGGCCTGCCTCCAGGGTATGAAGGAAGAAGGCTACGGCTACGCCATTATCGGTTCCGCCGGTCCTGTGGACTTTTACAAAAAAATCTGCGGCGCCACGGTAATCGAAGGTTCTTCTCCCGGCGTGTACAAAGGCATGCTGCGCAGCTGACCAAACAGTAAAAACGCTCTTCCGGACCATCTCTCAAGCAGTGGGAAGAGCGTTTTTTGTTTGCCTTTTATTTCTGCAGATCCAGCAGAGGACAGATGCAGTCCAGTACCGCATTGCCGATCCGTTCGGTGCCTGCAGGGGTATAGAAATGGGTCATATCCGACCAGCATTCCTGCGGTGCATCCTGCATCACGCTGTACAGGTCATCGATCACCACATCGGTATCGGCAAAGACTTCTCTGGCGATCCGGTTGTACTGTTCTATTTCCGCATTTTTCCGATAAAACTGGGGCCCGAATTTGTTTTCCTGCACCGGTGTGGACAGAGCAAAAACAATCTTGGCTTTGGGGAAGATCAGGCGGATTCTCTTGCAGATCCGTCCCAACAGCTCCCGGTACTGTTCCGGCGGCGTGAAAACATCGTCCCCCAGAATGTGAAGGATATCCCACAGACCGGTGTTCCAGTGCACCAGATCCACATCGTCGTCCCATTGATAATTGGTCTTCCATTCATGGAAATACCGGAAAACATACATGGCGAACTGACAGTTTTCCTCCGGGAAAAGCACTTCCGCCTGTCCCTCCAGCTTTTCCTTTACATACTTATCATAGCCCATCCGTATGGAGTCGCCGACAAGAACAATTCTTTTCATATTGCTTTCCTTTCCATTTTCCGGATCAAACCGGATTATTTATCGTATATGGCCGGTTTCAGCGTCCAGGTCTGCAGCAGGGCGGTTCGGACGATCCCTGAGGCATCCAGTCCTTCCGGGAAGATGATCCAGTCTCCGACCCAATCGTAGGC
This sequence comes from Oscillospiraceae bacterium, assembly GCA_015064285.1. Lineage (GTDB taxonomy): Bacteria > Bacillota > Clostridia > Oscillospirales > CAG-272 > UMGS1696. The sequence goes on from SVSN01000002.1 coordinate 89,239, forward strand.
AGTATTCACATGGCGGGTCGGCTGCAGTCTTCCCTGCCCGAGAACAATGGTGATTTTCTCCTCCGGCGGCAGTTTTCCGGCAACGGCATCCCCCAGCGCACAGAACAGATCCACAGGATTGATCCGGTTTTCTCCTACCTGATACAGGACAGGCAGCTGCCGGTATCCGAAAACGCGGTCATACTGAGTCAATACCGCTTCCGCCAGAGCAGATACGGAAACCGGTTCGCAGATCACAGAAGGAACATCCGCTTCGGGGCCATAGGAGAACACCGGTGTCAGGTGCAGACCTTGTATCTGCCGGGCGTACAGGGAAAGAATCTCAGCGGCACACAGGGATCGGGCAGAATCCGTGTAATAATCCGGTCCCTCGGTCAGCGCAGAAGCCATCCGGCACACATCCTCCGCAGTGATCGGCAAAGGATTCACTTTTTCATACCGGCAGGACTGGCTGGCTGTAATGTACTCCACTTCCGGTTTGGTCAGCGTATACCGCAGGAACTGCCCCAGCAGATCAATCCGGCGGTGCATTTCTTCTACGGTACGCAGCGGCGCCGGTTTCCATTCCTCCCGTGGCGGGTTATTCCCTTTCCGGAAGTTGACACCATCCCAGAAATCCGTGCAGGAGAATTCACAGGGATGATAATAGATGCTCACCAGTTGGGTTTCCCCGGCCTGACGGCAGATATCGTCAAAGTTCTGTACCGCTTCTTCGTATCCGTTTTCGGTGTATTCCAGCCGCATGGTGCTCCACAGCCGGGTCAGGTTCAGAATACCGCCGTACCAGAACGGCCCACCCGCTACGGACAGGAGATAATGGCTGTCCACATAGGTGGGTACCCCCCACTTTTTCAGTACCGGAAACACCTGCGGTACCCAGCTTGCTCCTGGCTGTCCGTAGCTGGTGGGAAACTGTCCGGTGATCTCCTGCACATCCAGAAAGCCCTTTTTCTCCCGACGCTCAAATTCCGCCGCGCCATCGGCAAACCCCATCCCCTGCAGATATTCCGTCTGGGTGGGATGCACGCTGTGGTTTTCCGTATGATAGCAGATTTCATGTCCCGACAGCTTCCGCAGGATGTCTTCCCTACCCCGGGCTTTCAGCACCCTTGCCTTTTCCGCCACCATCTTGAAGGAACCGATGATCCCGAGGGAATCCATCATGTCAATCAGCGCATGCAGGGCGTCGTCCGCTTCCGGCGTGATGAAATCCTCCACATCAAACCATAGCATAACTTTGATATGTTTCATAACTGACACCTCCGTTTTCTGTATGGATACAAACTCCTGTATGTTTTTATTTTCTGACCACATACTTTCCGAAATCCGTTGACAAAAGCCAAAAAGGAAGTATAATAATATACAGATACATCCCAATTCGTCCGACAAGGAGACCTATTTATGGAACTGGTTAAAAAAATTGATATTCACGTACATACCACAACCTGCCCCTGGCCCGCCCGTTTTCCCGCTTCCCGCTTTGCCATGCCGGAAGAGCTGATCGAGATCTACGATAAGATCGGCGTGGAAAAAGGGGTTATCCAGCCGGAAATCTGTCTGGAAGGCGGTTTCCACATCACCACCAACTATGAAGCCAAGTGTGTGGTGGATCAGTATCCCGAACGTTTTGCCTGGTTCTGCAACATTGACCCCCGTCAGGGCAGCAACACGGAGTACACAGATTTCACACCGTACATTCAGTTCTCCAAGGCACAGGGAGCAAAGGGTGTCGGCGAAGTCTGCAGCAATGTATACTTTGACGATCCTCTGATGCTGAATCTGTTCAAGCACTGCGCGGCCAACGATATGCCTGTGATCTTCCACGTGGGCAATCTGGGCGGCGACTACGGTCTGGTAGACGAAATCGGTCTGCCCCGGATGGAAAAGGTACTGCAGATGTTCCCGAATCTGCGTCTGCTGGGTCACTCTCAGAAATTCTGGGCAGAAATCAGCGGCGACCTGACCAAGGAACAGCGTGACGGTTATCCCACCGGTAAAGTAGTGCCCGGCGGCCGACTGGTTGAACTGCTGCGGAAATATCCCAATCTGTGCGGCGACCTTTCTGCAGGCAGCGGTTTCAACGCCGTTTCCCGTGACCCGGACTTCGGCTATGCCTTCCTGGAAGAGTTCCAGGATCGGATGTACTATGGTACCGATATCTGCGACCCGAACAACATCAACAGCCCCATGATCCGTCTGGCTTCTTTCCTGGATGAAGGCGTACTCTCCGGCAAGCTGTCCTACGAAGCCTACTACAAGATCTCCCGCGGCAATGCGGAAAAGCTTCTGAACCGCTGACCCGTAACGTAATATTCTCAAGTCTCATCGGAATCCGGTGGGACTTTTTTCGGTGACAAACTCACTGACAACGGGGGCCGGCATGACGTATAATACATACAGAAAAACAAAGAACAGGAGACTGCATCTATGACGTCCCTTTACGATATGATCATCATCGGCGGCGGTCCCGGCGGATACACGGCAGCTCTTTATGCAGCCAGAGCCGGTCTGCGCACAAAACTGGTAGAAAAAATGTCCCCCGGCGGACAGATGGCACTCACCCATCAGATTGATAATTACCCCGGATTTGAAGAAGGCATCGACGGTTTCACGCTGGGTATGAAAATGCAGCAGAGTGCCGAACGGTTCGGTGCCGTAACGGAAATGGCTGAAGTACTCTCCGTTTCTCTGGACAGTCCTGTCAAAACCATCTGGACTTCCGAAGGCATTCTCAAGGCCCGCACAGTAGTCCTGTCCACCGGTGCCGTACCAAGGGAACTGGGCATTCCGGATGAAGACAAATGGTACGGACAGGGTATCCATTACTGCGCAGCCTGCGACGGAATGTTCTATAAAGGCAAGACCGTTGTGGTGGTTGGCGGCGGCAATACGGCAGCAGCAGATGCTCTGCTTCTGTCCAGAATCGCTAAAAAAGTCATCCTTGTCCACCGCAGAGACAGCCTCCGTGCCACAAAGATCTATCATGATCCCCTCTTCCGGGCAGAAAACGTGGAATTTCACTGGAACCACACAGTTGCAGCCGTACAGGGAGAGGAAAAACTCACGGGTGTTCTTCTGCGGGATGTACAGTCCGGAGCAGAAACGATAATCCCCTGCGATGGTGTGTTCGTCAGCATCGGCCGGAAACCGGCTTCGGAATTGTTCCGCGGTCAGGTAGCGCTGGACGAAAATGGGTACATCCTGGCAGATGAATCCACCAGAACCGACCTGCCCGGCGTATTTGCCGTAGGCGATGTTCGCACCAAAGCCCTTCGTCAGGTGGTCACAGCAGTTGCCGACGGTGCCTCAGCCGTTCACTTTGCAGAGGAATATCTGGCGGAAACCGCAAACTCTCTCTGACAGAAGAGCATTGCGCCGATTCCGCTGTCGGGTTTCCGTATTCCATAAAAAACAGATATATGCCGCACTGCTGCAGCATCTTTTATCGGTTTCTCCGGTACGCGGCAATGCTGTTTCGCTCTGCCTGTTTCCATTATAATCATTTTTGCATATTTCGCAATAGAAAAGCCGAAAAAACCGTAAAAAACAGTTCTTTCCGGTAAATGTAGTTTCTTTCACTTGACAGACAAGGTTTATTTCCTTATAATGAAACTGACACTGCTGACAGCAAAACGAACAAAAAACGGGAGATACGACTATGCTTACACTGGAACGAGCCAAGGAACTGCTGGCATCCACCACCACGGAAGAACATCTCATCCTCCATGCCAAAAATGTTATGGCGGCTATGGGCGGACTGGCAGCACATTTTGGCGAAGACGTACAGCACTGGATGGCCATCGGCTACCTGCACGACTACGATTATGAACAGCATCCGGAAGAACACCTGCAGTTCACGGAACAGCCTCTGCGGGAAGCCGGTCTGGAAGAAGCGGAGATCCGGGCGATCCTGGCCCATGGTTACGGAATCTGCTCCGACGTGGAGCCGCTGACCAACATGGAAAAAGCCCTGTTTGCCGTGGACGAGCTGACCGGCATCATTCAGGCAGCGGCAAGAATGCGTCCTGCCGGTATCACGGATATGGAAATTTCCAGTTTCATGAAAAAGTTCAAGGACAAGAAATTTGCTGCCAAATGTGACAGAGAGCTGATCCGGAAAGGCTGCGAAATGCTTGGCATGGAGGTAAAAGATACAGCCGCCATCTGTATCGAAGCCATGAAAGCCCACGCAGACGAGCTGCAGCTGGGTGCCAGAGAATAAAGAAAAAGCCATACGAGGGATCCGGGATTATACCCGCGATGCTCCGTATGGTTTTTCTGTTTTTTACAGGAACTGACGGATATCCACAGCCAGCTTTTCTTCCAGATTGATCAGCCGCTTGGCGATATCCTTGGAAACTTCGTCGGCCGCTTCATACTGGTTCAGGTACCGGTTCAGGGATTTAACCCCCATGTTGCATCCGTCGGTGATCAGATCCGCAATGGTATGGTCGGATTCGTGCATCACCAGTTTCATGTTGGTTTTCATGAAAGACATACCCTGCGCAATGGGATTGGGATTCTTTCCGTCGTCATGGTACCTGTCCAGCAGACCATTCACTTCCGTTTTCAGTTTGTCATGTTCTCTTTTGCAGGTATTCAGGGTCTGCTGCAGGGTATCGGAGCGCACATAGTCCAGCACTTCTTCAATGGATTCCACGCCCATTTTGATGCCCGCGTCGCATTCCCGGAGCAGTTTGATGGTGTCCTGTTCGATCATTGGGTTCTCCTCTGATTTGGATTGCCTTAACAGTATACCCTGCTCCGGTTATATTATACCCTGTCAATTCACGGGAATTTCCATTATTGTCTTCCATCCCTCCAGCCGGGTCGGATCTGTGGGATCTTTGAAATATTCCCAGTCTTCCCGGATCAGGAAGTCCTCCGCACTGTCCGTAAAAGTAGCCCAGTCGGACACGAACAGGATGGACTCGATTCCGGCAGGATCCACAGGATTGTCAAAGCAGCAGAGAATACGGTTATTGTCAGTATCTATATGTTCAAACCGGTTGTCTGTGTTGGCAAAATTACCGCATTCTTTCCCAAGCAGTGAGCCATCCTCCATTTTCAGCCAGACCATATAGTCTGTCTCACGCTCTCCGTCGCTGGTTTCTCTATAATATGTCATGTGATTACCGGTCATCTTCAACGTAAATGCATTGATCCATATTGTATCAACCACCATTGCAGCACCGTCAGCACCATCTGCGGTATATACCTTTTCCACAAAGATTCCTTCTTCCATCTGTTGGGTGAAGGCAATAGTATATATCCACTGGCCGGGATATGTCAGAAGTTCCGGGCGATCGGAAGAAAGCACCTTTGGCTTTTTGTTTTTGTCATGGAACAGAGAAAACCGTACTTCCAGAACCGTTTCTCCCCCATCTACACCAATTCTGCCCCGGTTTCCATTGTCCTTACTGGTGTTTGTTGTCTGCATCACAAAGGGGGCAGACAACATACCATTCGGAAATATATCCAGAATCATCATGGAAAAAGCTTTCCCCGGTTCTTTTACATAACAGATCGCCTTATACTCTCCCTCCATATCCAACGGCTCCGGGGTAGTTACATTTCCGCCGATGTACAGATTGTATTCGTCAAACCATACCTCCGTGATCTCCCACGACACATCCTCGTTGGTAGACTGTACATCCAGCACCTCTACGCCGCCTGTTTCCAACGGTACCGTAAATGCTGTTCCGAAGCCGGAGAGTATGGCTGCTGCCGACACCGATACAGTCAGCAGACACACAGCCGCTGCAATAATAAGCATGCTGCGCGTCTGTTTCGGAATACCGGTACGTTTCTCTGTGCCTGCTGCCGCCAGAATCACCTCCATCTCTCCTGCTGCCAGATCCTTTTTCATTGCTTCTCTGATTACATCTGCCGTTTTCATGATTCGACTCCTTTCCAGTGCTCCCGGATTTCCTTCAGTGTCCGGTACAGTTTGTTTTTTACGTCCGCTTCCGAACGTCCCAGCAATGCCGCAATTTCCGGTGCTGTCATACCAAACCGATAATACAGATGGAAAATTTTCCGTACTGTCTCCCCTTTAACCGTCAGATACCGGTTTACCCAGTCCAGCACTTCACGGTCTGCGGTCATTTCTTCTACGGAAAGGGCGTGAATATCTGCTGTTTCTGCTTCTGTTCCGTCTTCCGCAGGCGATGCATACACTTCCTGTCGTCTGGCCAGTGTGCGATAATACCGGAACAGTTTCTGCTGTACCAGCCGTTTCAAAAGTGCTTCCGGTTCCTTCACATAATTCACACCCCGCCGCTGCAGAATACGGTACAGTTCCAGATATACCTCCTGCAGAATATCCCCTGCATCGGCTGTCTGCCTGCACCGGGCAATCACCATGGGAGCAATCGTACTGTATGTTTCCTCATACAGCTTACGAAACTGTTCTTCCACATCCATGCTGTCACCTCCTTGTTGGTTTCTGAACTGTAAGCGTCCTTCTGCGGATACATCGTTTCAAAAAACACAGATTTATGCAAAAAAATTTCCCGGCACAGCATTTGCCATCCCGGGATTTATCTGTTTACCCTTCCGGATCCATCATCGTTCCTATAAAGAAGGGCAGCATGGTTTCACAGTCGATCAGCATATACACAAAAGGTCTGTCCAGATACACACGTTTCGGTTCCGGCGGTTCTTCTGCCATGGCGGTCTCCGCTACCATTTCCACCACGGTAGACGCACCGGCTTTGGTGCCCTTTTCGTCCACTTTGATGTAGGTTTTGTGCAGTACACGGCTCATATGGACAGGGCCATCCGTGGAAGTACCCAGTCCGGTGAAATCGGCGGTCGCTTCAAAGGCAACGGGCATTCCCATTTTCTTCAGAATATCGCTCATTTCCACAGCATATTCCGTTTCAAATTTCGGAATGGCCGTTTCCACCGTTTCGTGGGAATATTCTGTCAGCATATTCCGGAGGTGTTCCCCGGTCAGGGATGCGGCATATTCCGTCACCGTCACACCTTCATCCGGCAGCAGGGCAGCAAAGGCATACTTCCGGCTGTCGTAGTATTTCAGAAAACCGGTAGCCATATCGTCTTCCAGATAGCTGTATTCTTCCGCATACATCATTTCTGTCTGCTGCGTACGACCGTCTTCTGTGGTGAACTCACCCTCTCTGACGGCATATTCCGGATAGATCTTCTGCCACTCCGCATCGAAAGCCAGTGCGTTCACCAGATACATCACCGCTTCTTCCGGAATTCTGTCCAGGATCTCCTTTATCATATCGTCGGTGTTGTCCGCTACCCAGTTGTTGATGGCGTCTTTGGTGGAACCATCAAAGGGAGCTCTGTAGATCCCGGCGTCATAATAGTCCGCATTGGTCTGCAGGAAATCTTCGTTCACCGTGAAGGAGTCCTTTTCCGTGAACCAGATGGAGTTGGCAATGCGCAGTTTGTACTTTTCCGCTTCCGGCAGGTTCGCCAAATAGATATGCAGCCAGGTATTCAGTTCCTCCACCGGCATACCCAGCACTGCTTCCATCTGGGTCAGGGTTTCGCCTTTGGCTCCATTGGCCGTCATGGACAGTGCCGCCAGTACGGAAAGAGGGGAGATCAGGGTGTTTTCCCCATCTGTCAGGCTGTCCCGGAACAGGCGCACCGCAAAATCGGTTACAGCGGCATCGCTGACCTTCTCCAGTTCCCGGGCATACACCGGATTGGGGGTTATATCTTTCATCAGATCATCCGCAGGTGCGGCACATCCTGCCAGGCTTGATACAGCCAGCAGTGCGGCAAGAAGCGCGGTAACAGTTCGTTTCATGAGGTAACTCCTTTCAATGTACTTCCGTGCCGCCCCATTCCACCACTGTGAAACCGGAACGGTCTCCTGCTGCCGGAAGCTGCTGCGGTGCCACGTCAACAGGTTCTTCGGTCGGCTGCCATGCCATGAACACACGGATCAGGCAGTCCGGTGCAGGTTCTATCAGCAGCTTTGCATTTTCGGTGTAAACATCTGTCTGGAACGCAATCAGGTTATAGGGGTTCTGTTCCATCCGGGGCATCCAGTAAATGATAAACTCGTTGGCCTCCCGTTCATTCAGCCCCAGCACGGCAAGGGTCTCTTCCAGAAAAGCGGCAGTATCTTCCCCGGCCACGCAGAACCCTGCGGAAAAATTATATTCCACATCGGTATTGCCCTCCCAGAACAGGCAGTAGTATTCCCTGCCGGTTTCCGGATCTGTCAGAGTACCGTCCGGTTCGGCAAGCACCGTCCATCCGTTGCGGTAAGCGGGGTAAGTGGAAGTCAGCGTGCCGTTGTAATCCAGCTTTACGGAGACTTCCATGGCATCTGTGGGCTGCAGATAAATCACCGGTTTTTCGTCCGCCACATCCTCCGGATACAGGTAGATCACCGGTTTGGCAGTGACGGCTTCTTCTTTTTTATCCGTTTCACAGGGTTCATCCGTACAGGCGGTCAGGCATACCATTGCCAGCAGCCAAAGAATCATTCGTTTCATTGTTTTTCTCCTTTCATTCCGACAGCGGCGGGAAGAACTGTTCACACACCGCATCCACTTCCTCTGTGGTGACGCCGGTCATTTCGTACCGGGCATAATACTGGTGTCCGCTCACCGTTTCATACAGATACATACTGCCGAAGCTGCCGTAACACATAGCACCGCCCCAGAAGGGTTCTGTATCTTCCGTGGGTTCTTCCACATCATACAGGGCAATATCATAGGACCATCCGTAATATCCCCTGCTGCTTTCCGGATTTTCCGCCCGGATCTGCAGTACGCAGTCAGTCACTGCCTGGATATCCGCAGGATCCGTCAGCCAGACGACCTCTCCCGTGATCCCGCTGCCCAGCCGCACAGCCTTTGTCCGGGACACGTCCAGGCTGCTGCAGTCCAGACCCGCCGGTACGCCGGCAATGCTTTCTGTCAATCCGCCGTCCGGTGCAGCTTCCGTTTCCGCTGCCGCCGTTTCCCGGATCATTTCCTGATCTTCCGTGACCTCCGCACCGGTTTCCGGCAGACCTGCCCCTTCTGTTTCCCCTGTCAGACCATACATCCGGCTCCAGACAAACACACCTCCGGCTATGATACACACAGACGCTGCCAGAGATGCCCAGCGGATCCAGTGCCGGCCTGAAATTCTCCGCATCCGCAGACTGTCCACTTCCGCCAGCATATCTTCGTCAATGTATTCCATAGCGTCGCAAAGCATCTCCGCTTTCATACGGTAAATCCCTCCTTTGCCAGCATTTCCCGTAGTTTCTGCCGGGTACGGTACAACATGGTTTTTGCTTTGGCCTCACGCATCCCGCAGTATGCCGCCACTTCTTTCAGCGGATCCATATAGTAGTACCGGCCGATAAAGGTATGGCGTTCCTCCGGAGTCAGGGAATGAAGAAAACGGTTCAGCAGATCTCCCAGCAGTTTTGCTTCCAGCTCCTGTTCCGGCGTATCGTCATGACTCATCACATCCTCCAGTTCCGCCAGAGACAGCGCATATTCTGACCCCTGCCGTTTCTGCCGGTTCCGTTTCCGCCATAAACTGATGGAGATCCGCCGGGTCAGCTTCCCCAGGTAGGCCGACAGCACCGATGGCTTCTGCGGCGGCATGGAATTCCAGGCAGCCAGGTATGTATCGTTCACGCTCTCCTCACTGTCTTCCCGGTTTGCCAGTATATTGGCGGCAATTTTCATCAGGTACGGTTCATATTTTGCCTGGGTTACGGGAATCGCCGTTTCATCCCGCTGCCAGTACAGTTCCACGATCTGTTCATCCCGCATGAGCTTCTCCTTTCCGCAGGCACCTTTCGTCAGATGCCTTCACTGTATATCTCGCCAAAATCTATCTTTGGTTTCACAAAAAACGAAAATTTTCTTCAGAACTGTCCGCAGGAAGCACCTGTAAATTTTAACATCCTTCCATCATAGTATAACAAACTCCCGCCGGTACGTCAATAGCAAAACTGCAGCCCTTTCCGTATCTGCTCTGCTTGCTTTTTTCCGTTTTTCTTCCGCTTCAACCCTGTCATAAAGGATGCAATTGTTGACATATCAACATATTTGTGTTATAATAGAACCAATACACAAAGCACCAACGGCAGTGCGGCATATCCGTAAAAGATACGCCTGCCGGATACATCTGTACAGGAGAAAGGAATACAACAATGCATACAACAGACGAAAAATATGCAGCGTTATTCACCCCATGGAAAATCGGCAATGTAGAAATCAAAAACCGGATCGTGATGTGTCCCATGGGCGGCACTTCCCTTTTCGGCTGGTTTGAGCTGACCGGATGCCACTTTGACAAGGAAGCGGCAAAGCTCTTTCTGGAACGGGCAAACAACAATGTGGGTCTGATTATCCCCGGAATCGCCCCCCTGCGGGACACTTTCTGGGGTAAATGGCTCTGGCAGAATCCGAAGATGTTTGCCGATCTGAAGGTATTCATGGAGGAGATCCATAAAACCGGAACAAAGCTGTTTATTCAGCTGACCGCCGGCATGGGACGCTCCTGGGCAATCACGGAACTGGTGGCTCCCCTGCACAAAAACAAACTGACCCGGGCGCTTATCAAGCCGATCATTGATACTTCCCATGAACTGGCCAGCCCAAGTCCTCAGAAATCCCGCTGGGCGCACGATATCGAATGCCCGGAAATGACCGTTGAGCAGATCCATGAGATCATTGAAGCCTTTGCGAAGACTGCCAGGCTGTGCAAAGAAGCCGGTGTGGACGGTGTGGAAGTACATGCGGTTCATGAAGGCTATCTGCTGGACCAGTTTTCCATCGAATTCTTCAACAAGCGTACAGACGAATACGGCGGCAGCTTTGAAAACCGTTATCGTTTTGCAGCGGAAGTGGTGAAAGCCATCAAGGAAAGCTGCGGTGCGGATTATCCCGTTTCTCTCCGTTACTCTGTGGAATCCAAGATGAAGGGATTCTGCGAAGGCGCCATGCCCGGGGAACAGTACACCGAAGTGGGCCGGAACATGGAAGAATCCGAAAGAGCGGTCCGGTATCTGCAGGCGGCAGGTTACGATATGCTCAACGCCGACAACGGCACCTACGACTCCTGGTACTGGGCTCATCCGCCGATGTACATGCCCGAGAACTGCAACCTGGAAGATGTGGCGCACATCAAAGAATTCGTGGACATTCCCGTAGTCTGTGCCGGGAGAATGGACGCGGAAACCGGTGCCAGAGCTGTGGCGGAAGGCAGAATCGATGCGGTCGGCGTTGCCCGTCAGTTCCTTACCGACCCGGAGTGGGTTACGAAACTGATCGAAAACCGTCTGGAAGATATCAAGCCCTGTATCTGCTGTCACAGCGGCTGTTTCAATTTTTCTTCTTCCAAGGGTCACGCCAATACACAAGATCTGACCGATACCATGGGGCTTGCCCGCTGTGCGCTGAATCCGGAAACCATGCAGTCGAAGAAATACCATCTGGAACCGGCAGGTAAGCCGAAGAAGATCGCCATCATCGGCGGCGGTATCGGCGGTATGGAAGCGGCTCTCGTCTGCGCCCGGAGAGGACATGCCGTTACCCTGTACGAAAAGTCCGACAAGCTGGGCGGCGTCTTCATCGCTGCTTCCGCTCCTTCCTTCAAGGAAAAAGACCGCGCTCTGATCGCCTGGTACAGACGCGAACTCACCAGATATCCCATTCAGGTGCAGATGAACACCGAAATCACCGATGTGCATACCCTGGATGCAGATGAGATCATTGTGGCAACCGGCGCCAAAGCCAAAAAGATTCCGGTCAAAGGTGCCAGAACCGCTGTGGAAGCTGTGGAATACCTGCTGGGCGAAAAAACGGTGGGCGAAAATGTTGTCGTCATCGGCGGCGGTCTGACCGGATGTGAGATTGCCTATGATCTCTGCCTGCAGGGAAAAAAGCCCGTGATCGTGGAAATGCAGGACGACCTGATCACCACCAAGGGAATCTGTCTGGCCAACACCAGCTATCTCCGGGATTACTTCAAAACCAATGGAGTTCCCGTATATCTGGAAACGGCACTTTCGGAAATCCTGGACGGTTCCGTTTCCCTGAAAGATAAGGATGGAAACATTTTCTCCGTTCCTGCCGATTCCGTGATACTTTCCGTCGGCTATACCCCCGCTCCCGTTGCCGCAAAGGGCAAGCATATCCATGTAATCGGTGATGCAGCTTCTGTGGGCAATCTTCGCACGGTTATCTGGGGTGCCTGGGATGTATGTATGAAACTCTGATGATGCGTAAGGAGATGAACAATATGATACTGACAAAGGAACAGCAGGCAATTCTGGACGGTGAAAAGGGGGAAACGCTTGCGAAAGTCATGAAAACCCTTGTGATGTACGGCGACGCTTTTGAAGCGGAAAAGCTGGTTCCCATCACATCCCGTTACAACCATCTGGTGACTTCCTTCGGTCTGAAGGTTATGTCCCCTGTGTACGATCTGATGCAGCAGCTGCTGGACGCCGGCGTTTCCTCGGAGCAGAAATTCTCTGTAGACCCCAGACCGCTGGACGCCAATGTACCCGCCAACTTCCTGCAGAATCTGGTATTCCGGAAATTCATGTATACCAAGCAGGATTTCTACGAAGGACAGCTGGAAAAGCTGGGTCTGATGGACAAAAATGCTTTCTCCTGTACCTGTTACATGGACGAAGTCGGCAACCAGCCTCAGAAAGGTGACATCCTCTCCTGGGCAGAATCCAGTGCGGTCGTTTACGCCAACTCTGTTCTGGGCGCCAGATGCAACCGGAATTCCGGGATCATTGACATCATGGGGTCTATCGTCGGTTACGTGCCCTACTTCGGACTTCTGACCGACGAAGGCAGAAAAGCCACCTGGATCGTGAAGGTGCAGACCACCGGAAAACCGGAGGCCCAGCTTCTCGGTTCCGCCATCGGAATGAAAGTGATGGAAGATGTTCCCTATGTCGTGGGACTTGACAAATGGATCGGCACGGAACTGAATGATTCCGCCTGCGCTTACCTGAAGGATTTCGGTGCCGCAACAGCATCCAACGGTGCCGTAGGGCTGTACCACATTGCCAATCTGACGCCGGAAGCGGTGGAACTGGGTGAGAGCCTGATTGCGGAAGGCGCCAAAGAATACATCATTGACGACGCAGAACTGGAACGGGTCAAGAACAATTATCCCGTGATCTGGAAAAATCCCGATGCCTCGCCGAAGCTCTGTTTTGTCGGCTGTCCCCATCTTTCCCTGCAGCAGCTGAAGGACTGGACAGATGCCATCGAAGCGGAACTGAAAAAGAACGGGCAGAAGAAAGTAACCATTCCCACCGTGTTCACCGCCGCCCCGGGTGTACTGGAAGTATTTGAAAAGACCGCGTATGCCGCCAGACTGAAGGCCGCCGGTGTTATCACATCCTACATCTGCCCGCTGATGTACATGAACAACCCACTGTGCAAAAAGATGCCGGTGATCACCTCTTCCAACAAGCTGCGCACCTATACCAGTGCCAGATATTATACAGATGAAGAAATTCTCCACGCCATCACAGGAGGTAAGAAAGCATGAAACAGTTTCAGGGAAGAGTCATCACCCCCGGTGAAGTAACGGCAGAGGCTGTTGTCACCCACGAAGGGTTCAACACGCTGGCATCGTTCCAGATGGCACTGCAGTTTGGCGACAAAGAAGTAAAATGCGGTGACCAGAGTAACCGGGATCTGTACGGAAAGTCCATGCTCGGCAAGGCGCTCTGTCTCCCCCAGACCATCGGTTCCACAACAGGCGGCCTGGTGCTGTACTGTGCCTGTGCCATGGAGAAAAATCCCGCCTGCATGTTGTTTGCCAACCACATTGACTCTCTGGCCGCTGCCGGCGCTGTTCTGGCAGATGTGTGGGCAGACGGTGTTTCCATGCCCGTTGTGGATTCCCTGGGCGAAGAATTTCTCCGATATGTCAGGGACGGTATGAAAATCACGATCCGGGCAAACGGCGTTGTGGAAGTGGACTAATCCGTTGTATGCGGAAAACAGAAAAACGGATGGATTTGCTCAACGGACTGTGCCTTCTGGCACTTTCCATGCTGCTTAAAACCTTTACAGACAAGAGTTGACAGGCAGACAGCATACGTCTGTTTGATGCTCTGCGCTGCCATATAATAACAGGATCAAACCAAAAAGGTGACAGTACGAACATGGCGTCTGTCACCTTTTTTTGATGTAACCGTATCAGGTATTTTTCATAATTACCGAACCGACGCATTCACTTACATGCTCGCAGGCATCGGCGCAGGATTCAAAACACTCAAAAATTTCCCGCCAGGAAATAGTCGTTAGTACATCGGAAGAAGTTAACGTAAGCTCCCGAATGGACTTGAGATACAGTCTGTCGCATTCTTCTTCCACATCGTTCAGCTTGATGATATAATCACGTATCTTCTTGGAACGTTTGAAGTTTTCAAACTCAGCCATCAAAGAGCAGAGAAGGTCGCAGGATCTGACAATAGTTTTCGCAAATTCCACGATGGAGGGAATCACTGCCTGGATGTTATAGATATAGAATTTCTGCATAACTTCTTCCAGTTTATCAGTTACATGGTCCATGTTCTGGCTCAGCATATCCAGATCTTCCCGGTCTACAGGCGTAACAAATGCTTTGGCAAGCGCCTCGTTCATTTCGTGTTTCTTCATATCTGCGGAATGCTCGATCTTATGCATTTCTTCCAGCATTTTTTCAATGTTCTTGGGATCATAGTTTTCCAGACAATTCACCAGAAATGCCGCAGCCTCTTTGGACAGTTCTGCGCAGGCCACAAAATTTTCAAAATAGAATTTATCTCCCTTAGCCATTTTTCCATTATCCTTTCTGTCAAGTGAATATAAACATAAACAGTTTCGTCATGATAAATCCCACCAGGCCACAGCCGGGGAATGTCAGCACCCAGGTAAGAACCATTTCTTTTACAACACCGAAATTTATGGCGGACACCCGTTTCACCGCACCAACCCCCATAATGGATGTTGTTTTAGCATGGGTAGTGGATACCGGCAGGCTGAACACGGAACAGAACAGAAGGGACAGCGCTGCTGCAATATCGGCAGAGAAGCCCTGATATTTTTCCAGTTTCACCATATCCATACCGACAGATTTGATGATCTTTTTCCCGCCCATAGCTGTTCCGGCAGCCATTACCACGGAGCAAACCACCATCAGCCATACAGGAATGCTGATATCGGAAGGAAGTGCCTGTCCACGGGACATATATACGCAAAGCAGGATGACACCCATAAACTTCTGGCCGTCCTGCGCACCATGCATGAATGCCATGGAAGCTGCACCAGCGATCTGTGCGCCCCGGAAGAAAGGCTGTGTTTTCGGACGGTTTGCTTTATTGAACAGCATAGTCACCAGCTTACATACCAGCCAGCCCAGACCAAAACCAAGCACAACCGAGATAACAATTCCGTAAAGGACTTTGACCCATTCCGAACCGTTGACACCAGACATACTGCCATGAAGGGCGATGGCACTGCCGGTAAGACCTGCAATCAGCGCATGGCTTTCACTGGTAGGAATCCCAAATACCCAGGCAAGTGTTGCCCACAGCACAATAGCAAACAGCGCAGCACTCAGTGCAATAATCGCTTTATCGGAATCCTCCCCGAAATCCACCATTTTTGTAATGGTCTCCGCTACCGTTGCATTCACGAGAGTCATCACAAATACACCGAGAAAATTGAACAACGCTGCCATCAGTATTGCAGCTTTCGGCGGCATGCATCGGGTAACTACACATGTAGCAATCGCGTTCGGCGCATCCGTCCAACCATTTACCAGAATAACGCCGAGTGTCATAGCTACCGCTATAAACAACAGCGGGTTCGCCGTCATCTGATACCAAAAATCCAAAATGGAACCCATAAATAACTGTCCTTCTCCCTTATTCTATATGATCCGTCCGGATCTGACTGTGCTTATTATACCACATTTTGGTACTGAATACAACAATAAACGTATAAAAACAGGCGCATTATATATTGCCTGACTTTCCCCTGTATGCAGTCATCCCCCCAACCATGGCAGACACAGTTGGGGGGATGTGTTATATAGCGGATAGCAGATTCTGCAAAATGGTTAAATCGTGGGTACGATCTGCTGATTCCACGTGAGATACTCCCGTTTTCTTCGTTTTTCTCACGTATTCTCGCTTATATGACCGCTTACTGTTCCAGCGTCTTCATCGTGGGGAAATCAGGCACATAATTGGGTGCTCCCCCGTTTGTTGGTCTAAAACGCTGTTTACGCGCGTTTTACTGCGTTTTTTACGCCATTTATGCCTGTATATCACCATGTACTTCATTGTCATTTTGGCGTAAAGTGTGGCGTATTGGCGTAAATTTTGGCGTAAGTTGGCGTAAGCTACGGATTGCTGTTTTTGAAGAAATCCCCAAGCGAATTAAACTCGGTTTTCTTCAAAGTTTTAGTAACATCCGTGTAGATATCCATAGTCGTAGAGAAATCCGCATGACCAAGCACATCCTGGATGACCTTGACATTGATCCCTGCTTCACACAGACGGGTCGTGAATGTATGCCGCAAAATATGGCAGCTGAACGGCGGAAGCAGTACCGGCTCATCATCCCCTTTATGTTTCAGGAGCACCTCATCATTGCAGTCACGGGTGAGTCTGTGGATTGCCCGATTCAGCGTTGCCTGATGCTGTACATCCCCATAACGATTCAAAAAGATAAAATCCGTATATCCATCAACCTGCATCCGACAGACAATCTCACCATCCTCATGATATTGACGTTCCATCAGAAATGCTTCCTTCACAAAGTCCAGCATTGGAATGGTTCGTTCGCCGGCTTCCGTTTTTGTTGTATTGATCGCAAAGGAACATCCTTCTTTTTCACCGCGGCTATAGTATACCAGTGTGTGATTCACGCTGATTATTCCTTCTTCCAGATCAATGTCGCACCACCGAAGACCGGTAACCTCTCCTACACGCATCCCGGTTCCCAGCATTACAGCAAATACAGGATACCAGTGCAGATACTTCGGATTCCTGCGAAGATAGTTCATAAACAGATTCTGTTCTTCCACTGTCAGTGCCTTTTTCTTTTCAC
>SVSN01000050.1 GCA_015064285.1 Oscillospiraceae bacterium
CGGAAAAGCAGCCTATCTTCCCGGCGTCATGAACGCAGCGGTTACGGATTTTGATCTGGTGATCCACGGACAATCCTGTCACGGTGCCCATCCGGATCAGGGCGTGGATGCCATTGTAGCGGCTGCCGCTGTGATTTCCGCCCTGCAGACGGTTTCCTCCCGCCATTTCGCACCCACCACACCGGTGATTGTGACCATTGGTACCATCCACGGCGGTTCTGCCAGCAATGTGGTAGCCGGTGAAGTTCATATGCGGGGCACATTGCGGGCACTGGACAGAAACGTTATGGCGGAGCTCCGGCAAACGGTACGGCAGATCTGCGAGAATACGGCTGCCGGTTTTGGTGCCCAGGCCGAACTGACCTGCACGACCGGTTATCCGGTACTGGAAAACGATCCTGTCTGGACGGAAGCTTTTTTCCGGAAAGTGACCGAACATCTGGGAACAGATGCCGTTCAAAGGATGGAAGCGCCCAGCCTCGGAGCAGATGATTTTGCCTTTTTCTGTGACCGGACAACCAGCTGTTATTTCAATATCGGCTGTCTGGGGAATGAAGATCTGCCCGGACAGGCGCTGCACAGCTCTCTGCTGCATCCGGATGAATCCTGCATACGTACGGCACTGGAAATTCTTTGTCTGGCCATAGATTTCACGGAACAGCAGATGCACAGCAATGCTCTGTAAATGTTAAAAGGAACGCATTTTTTGCCTGTGCGTTCCTTTTTGCTTTATGAAGGTTTATTGTCGGTAATGGCTTTTTTCCGGCATATGGTTATATCTCGCTGCTGCGGATCCGTGCAATCGTTTCCACCAGATCTCTGCAGACAAACTCTGCGGCATCTTTGGCCGCCTGCACGCCGTTTTCCATAGCGCATCCGTGGAAAGCCTTCAGCATATCAATGTCATTGTAATTATCTCCGGCTGTCCATATATCCCGGGCAGGTATGTTCATCATTGAAGCATACCTGGCTATAGCACAACTTTTATCGATCCCGGCTGGGGGAATGTCCAGACTTCTGCCGCTGGGCAGGAAATTTACATATGCACCGAATTCCTTACGGAGAATCTCCGCAGCAGCAGTGCATCTCTCTCTGCTGTCCGAAATGGCGCCGGCCATATGGAAGTATCCGATGGTATCCAGCATATCATGAGGAAAAAACTGCTCATCGTCCTTTTGTCCGCCATCAGGAAGGTCGGGCGCGAAGAAATACCGGTCTTTGTTCTGAACGATAGTGAAGGTATCCCCGGCTGCTTCCCAGCATCTTTTTGCCAGTGCCCGCACCAGGATCTCACCGCCAAAATCCGCATTTCCATCCGCTGTGGTATCCGCAAGCAGGTTCCCGGCTCTGTCGTAAATCTGTGAACCGTTCAGGGGAATAATAAAGTCAAACTCCAGTTTCCCGTTCTGATCCAGTTCATACCAGCTCCACCTCCAGTCCCGTCCGGTAACCACACCGAACAGACCGCCGTCCGCCCGGAACTGCCGTATGGCGTCCAGGACTTCCTTTGTAGCCGGGTATCCGTCTTCCGTATAACGCTGACACATTGTCCCATCAAAATCGCTTGCCAGTAGTTTTCTGATCATGCTGTATCTCCTCCGGCTTTTCTGCACGCCGTGATTTTGCCTCAGGTATCCGTGAATTTTCTTTCGGAGCAGCATTCTTACCGTGGCTGTTCCGGTTTTATTATACCGTATTTTGCATTTTGCGTCAATACTTTTCTATCACAGATTGACTTTCCGGGCAGAACATGGTATAGTGAAAACAGTACGTTACAACACTACTGATATTCCCGGATCAGAAAGGAATTTTTTATGAAGATCGATGCTCTGCTGCAGAATTTTAAGGAAAACCCTGTTCCTTACCTTCCCCTCTCCCTGACCCATGGGTTCGGATATCCCCTCCATGCGTCTATCACCGAAAAACAGCAAACCATCCGTGCGGTACTGGAAGATTTACAAGCCAAAGGCTTCGGTGGTCTCGTGACCAATGTTTGCCAGGCGGAATATCTCCGCAATGATGAAGAATGGACGATCCTGCGCTGGCTTGTACAGACCTGTACGGAAATGGGCCTTCGTGTCTGGCTGTACGATGAAAAAGGATACCCCAGCGGCGGTGCCGGCGGTCTGACACTGGATGAAGGCAATCCTGACTGGCAGGCACAGGGACTGGCTATGAAATCCGTTACCTTTGCGGCAGGGGAAGCCATTTCTGTTCCCTTCCCCAAAGGACACACCTCTGTGTATGCCGCTTACGCCTGGAAAGCTGCCTGCCTGGAAGAGCTGTCCGAAGAAGCGCTGCTGTCTCCCTGGAAAACCTACGCGCTCGATGGTCAGACTGATCTTACGGATGAAAATACCACCGACGGCCCGGTGACGGTTGCTGTGTTTTACAGAAAACCCATGTATGAAGGTACCCATGCTATCCACAATGTATGCGAAGCCCGCCGGTATATTGACGTATCCAACAAGGAAGCGGTCGCCGCTTTTCTGGACAACACCTATCGCCCCTATGTGGAAAAACTGGCCGGAACCGGAAAAATTGAAGCTATTTTTACGGATGAACCTTCCTATATGGCTGCTTATATCAATCTTGGACTGTTCCCCGGATCTGTACACGATGCGTTTGATGAATCCATGGAAATGCTGCCTTCTGTCAACTGGGGGGCTGATGTAGCCAACAGATTCGCCTCCACCTGGGGATACGATCTGCAATCCCGGATCTACTGTCTGTTTACCGGCCACGGAGAAGAATCCATGCGGGTTCGTCAGCAGTTTTATTCCGTTCTCAGCGATCTGTATGAACAGAACTTCTTTGCGCAGATCTCCGACTTCTGTGCGCGGCATGATCTGCCGTTCTCCGGCCACGTTCTGCTGGAGGATGATATCCGGTACCATCCGGTGTTTGAGGGGAATTTCTTCTCTCTCCTGCGTCATATGCATATTCCCGGCATCGATATGCTGCATGGCGTTCCCGAACGGATCCGTGTGGATGCGTTCACCCCCAAGCTGATCTCTTCCATCGCCCATACATACAGCCGTCCGCATGTGATGAGCGAAATTTCTGCCCATGCGCAGGGCGGGAAAGTGACACCGGAACAGTTTTACGGCACAATGACTACCCAGTATGCCCTGGGAGTGGATGTATTTACCTCCTATTTTTCCAAACAATTACTGGATGCTCCTGCCTATGCCCGTTACAATCATGCCGTCGGCAGAATCGACAGAATCATGGGCGGCGGCAAGCATGCAGCAGAAGTGGCTGTATATTACCCCATCGAAACCATTCAGGCAGACACCATTCCTCACGGCAGCGAACAGATATACAGCTGGATGCATAAAAATCCTCTGGCTACGGCCTGCTGGAACAGTGTCAGGGACTCTATGAATGTGCTGCTGGACCGTCAGATCGATTTTGATTTTCTGGATGCGGAAGCACTGGAAAAAGCGCGGATGGGAAACGGACAGTTCACTGTACCCGGCGGTGAATCTTTCCGGGTTCTGGTTGTCCCCTATTGCCTTGACACACCGCGGCTCACATCTATACTGGAACGTCTTCGCACCCACGGCGTCATAATCCTGCGTTTGGGTGACACAGAATCTCCTGCCAGACTGCCGGAAGAGATCGATGCTGTAGTCACCCCTGCGATCCGGCTGAATAATACACCACAGATACTTAGCCTCTGCCGGGATCATGATGACGGACGCAGTATCCTTCTGGTCAACACAACTCCGGAGGAAGTCCATGCACCGGCACAGATATCCTTCAGTGACACTGCTACATTGTACGATCCGCTCACAGAAGAAAGAAACACGATATCCGCACAGGATTTTTCAGTTACCCTTCCGCCTTATGGTGCGAAGATATTGATCCTGTAAGCATATCCGGCATACCCTGCAATTACAAAAGCCGTTCTCTCCTGCAGAAAACGGCTTTTGTTTTTATATATCGGATGTATTATCCCGCATCACTCATCCATATCCACTACTTCCATCTGCCTGAACATCCACGCATTGGTGGTCAGCTGCCACTTTTTTCCTGTTTTACTGGTATATCCGCTGATTCTGAAATTTTTCGTGATCTGATACGGGTCGTATACCGCCGCACCGGTAACTTCCTTTTCCGTCGCTGCATCTTTTCTGGCAGGGTTCATGGGTGCGAACAGGATGATCCCTTCATATTCGCTTGTGGCACGGCTGTCGTCCACATGGAGATTCTCGATGGTTATATTCTCCGGCATCATGCAGGGATACCCGAAATCGTGATCCTCGTAGTTCTGGCCGTAGATAGCATAGTACCTGCCTTTCAGATCTCCCCCCTGCCCCGGAACCCATGTGCAATCCCGGATGATCATCTCCCCTTCCCAGTGAGATCCATAATCAGAGCGGAAGTTGACAATATTGTTGCCGTACATCAGACAGTTTTCGATCCGTGCCGTGCCGAGTCCGATCAGATTGATCCCGTGGACGCCGAATGTGGAATGCAGCAGAGTCACATTGGCAACACCCTGGTGTGCATCAAACCGGGAGAAGGAACAGTCTTCCACTACCATATTCTTACAGAAATTGGATCCCATGATGCCCCAGAAGGCCTTGTCATTGATACTGTATGTCTGGCTGCAGTTCCGGAAAGTCAGATTTACCGAACGGGAAGGGCCGATATCGTATGTACCCTGTGAGAACCGGGTGCCGTCTTCCAGCAAGAACCAGTGGGTTCTGTGGGGAGTGAAGATGCAGTTCTCGATCGTTACATTGGCGCAGTCCTGGATTGTCAGGATTCCGCTGTAAGACACGCCGTCCGGACCTTCGTTTTCCACATAATGGGTAATATCCTGTACTGTCACATTGGAACGCCGGACACTGATCCCCCTTGTATAATAGGCGCGATCCGGTTCCACGGCAGGAGCAATGGTGGTAAAGGTACCGCCCCGGATGGTAATGGCTTTCTTGTCCATGGGAATCACTCTGGCTTCGGTGATCTGTTCGTAATCCCAGATCAGGGGTGCCCGCATATCCACATTTCCTTCGGTATCCACCACGATCAGATCCGTCTGGTTGGAACCGGTATTGGCATTCACGCCCTTCCGGATATACCGCTTGGTGTTGCTGTCTGTCAGGATCAGCAGAGATTCCTCAGGCAGCGTAATGCCGATATTCTCCTGCAGTTTGGAAAGCGTGGTAAGCTGATCGGTGATGGTATAATAGGGTTTGGAAGCCGTTACGGTGAAGATGTTCAGTGTCCGTTTGTCTCTCGGCACGTTCCGGTCGTCGATGATGAAAGACGCGCCGGTCCAGTCTGTGTCGGTCTGGATTACAGCACCAGCCGTGATATCGGAAGCGATATAGTATGTCGCGCCTTCCTCGGCCTTTACAGGAATGCCGGATGCATTGGCAAACTCGTGGGTCCGGATGATGGCATCCATATCATTGGTGACACCATCTCCCACCGCGCCGAATTCACTGTAGGAAACGCAGGAACCTATGTCGGTCTTATACAGAAAATCCTGCTCCATGGTAACAACTCCTTCCGCTGCAGCAAAATATGTATCAAAAAAACGATTGAAGCCCCGTTCGAATCCCTTGTTGACGCTGGTGGTCATGAAAATTCCGCTGTCATCCACGGTTACTTCAAAATTTTTGGCATCACTTTCTGCCGCGCTTACGGAAACAGTCACGGCAGGCCCGGTTACTTTCTCGGGATTTACGATCTCCATCCAGATGCCGCAGTTGGTATAAAAAGCGTTCTGTACCAGCGCTGCAGTCCCGGATGCGCTATAAGAAGACAGATTACGGCTGTCCCAGGTAATGACATGATCTCTGAGAGAAATCCCATTGGCAGTTACATCGGTCACAGGGAATGTTTGCACATAGATAAATTCATAATCATCCGGGATCTGCAGGGATGTAAGCACCGTTCCGGTTTCCGAATCGCCTGTATACCCGCAGAACTGGGTCAGAAAATGCTCCACAGCGGCGATAACAGCCGCATCGCTTCCGCCGTTCATGTAGACACGTCCGCCTATGACTTTCACAAAAAAACCTTCCTCCCCAAGGGTCATGGGGGCGATGGTCAGTTCGGTTTCGGTTTCTTCCCGGAGGGTATCCCCCACCACCAGTTCATAGGCAGACACAGGATTTGTTTTCCAGTCTGTGGTGATTGCCAGATTCACACCGCATGCTTCCAGGTAATTCCGCAACAGGAGAGCGGCTTCCAATTCGTCTCCTTTGGAATTATCACTCCGCACGATGGTATAGACAGGCGCACCTTCTCCGTACAGAGACATATATGTCACAGGTTCTTCCCGCGCACAGGATGGCAGCAGAACAAAGAATAATGTCAAAAAACAAAGAAGAAGTTTTCTCATAATTTTCTCCTTTTTGATTGTACTCTACAAAAGGGGTTCAGTATACAACTTCTTAATGCATCAGCACGATCCGCTTCTGCAGATTTGTTATCCGGATCTGACTGCTGCCTTCCGCTTTTTCGCCGTCCAGCGACCATGCCATCTTCGGATTTCCATAAAACTGCAGCACATCCGCACTGCGGAAGGTGATCATACCGCAGTTATATGTCTGGTTGGTCAGCGCAACCACACATTCGTGCAGTTCCTGCAGATCTCTGGGAGCACGTACCAGCAGAATCTCAAATTTTCCATCAGACAGATCCACATAAGCAGGATTCAATGTCAGAATGCCGCCAACGCTGGTGGAATTGCAGATCGCACCAAAGAGGTAATCATCTTCCAGCACCTCTCCGTTGATCTCCAGTCGGATATGCTCCGCCCGGATCCCCGACAATTCCTGGATTCCTTCCAGCACATATGCCATGTGGCCCAGTGCATTTTTGATATTCTGAGGCGTGTTGTAGCTGGCTTTTGTAAAAGCGCCGAAGGAAGCAATATAGGTGAAATACCGATCCCCCCATTTTCCGATGTCATAGGCGGTCGGCGTACCGTTCACAATCTGTCCGGCGGCTTCCAGCATATCCACCGCCAGATGCAGCGAACCGGCGAAATCGTTGGTGGATCCCGCAGGAATATACCCGATCGGTATTTCCAGGCCGCATTCCATCACACCTGTAACGGTTTCGTTCAGGGTACCGTCACCGCCGCAGCAGACAAGCAAATCCATATGGTTTCCGAATTCCCGGACTGCCTGCACAGCATCTCCCCGTTCTGCGGTCACATACACATGGGTATCGTATGCCGCCCGGTTGAATACAGAGATGATCCCCGCCAGATGACGCGCGGCTTTCTTCTGTCCGGCGGTGGGATTCAGAATCAGTAAGAGCTGTTTCATTCCATTCGTCCTTGTGTTTTCTATGCTTATATCTGTATACAGTATACCATGCATTTCTGAACGGTATCTAAACAAACTTTACGTTTTTCCAAAATATTACTGCATATCCTGTCGGATTCTGTCATGCTTCCCTGTTCAGGAATGCTTTAATCTGCTCCGCAATATCCTGCATACCCTGAATCGTCGGATGACCACAGCATTTATCTATATATTCCAGCTGTATGTAATCCGTTCCGTGATAGTCAGAAGCAGCTTTGACGGCTTCCCCGATCTGCGTTTTCAGTTCCGTATTGATCAGGAAAATAATATTGGCTTCCGGCAGGATTTCCTTCAGCCTGCCGAGAAAATATCCGATGGCAGGGCAGACGGAGAACAAATCCTCTGCAGTCTGGTTTTCCAGTTTCACCTCACCAAGGGGCGCGTTGGCCCAGCTGTCGTTGGTACAGCCGAAAATAAAGACGGTATCTACTTCCTGTTCACGGAAAAAGTTTTCTGCGTACAGCTTTTCCAGCCGGTACAGGAATGAATTGGACTTTGAACAGTCACCGTTGTAACCTGTGTTGCACAGCGTGGAACCGGACCAGCTGTCGTTGCGTATCAGATGCAGATCCAGATCGGTACAGAGTCTGTGCCACCAGGTTTCTTCCACACGGCGCACATCGGTATTGTCACAGTCGGCACCGGAATAATATACCGCATATCCCTTGGGGATATATCCTTCAAACGTGGAATAGCTATCTCCGAATATCATAATGTTTTTCATAGGTTTCTGCAGATGCATATGTCTGTCCTCCATGAGCTGTATTTTTATTACCATTTTACCACATTCCACCGCATTTTGGAATATCCCCGGCACATTCTATATTAAGTTTTTTCTTTTCCCTCTCCGGCTATTTACGCATACAGGACAATTTCTATTTTACATATGGATTTTCCGCTTTTACTTGACTGTTCTGTCAGAATATGATATAGTGTATTATACATATATTTCAGCTTTACGGAGGCAATATGAAAACAATTCAAATAGGTGGGGTACTTCCTGTTTCCGCTGTTTCTCTCGGCTGTATGCGTATGAGCGGTCTTTCTGACGCCAGAGTGGACGCAATCATGGATTGTGCTCTGGAAAACGGGATCAACCATTTTGACCATGCCGATATTTACGGCGGCGGCAATTCCGAACGGCTCTTCGGCGGTTATCTGAAGCGTCATACCGGTGTACGGGAAAAGATCGTGATCCAGTCCAAGTGCAGCATTCATGACGGTCAGTACGATTTTTCCAAAGAACATATTCTGAAATCTGTTGACGGCACTCTATCCCGGCTGGGGGTGGAATATCTGGATACCCTGCTCCTCCATCGTCCGGATACCCTGATGGAGCCTGAAGAAGTGGCAGAAGCCTTTGACACCCTGCAGTCTGCCGGTAAAGTACGGCATTTCGGCGTTTCCAACCACAATATGATGCAGATGGAACTGCTGAAAACCGCTGTAAAGCAGCCTTTGATCATCAATCAGCTTCAGTTTTCCGTAACAGAAGCCGGTATGGTAACTTCCGGTATGAATGTGAACATGAAAAATGCCGAATCCGTGATGCACGACGGCTCCTTCCTGGAATACAGCCGGATCAAAAACATTACGATCCAGACCTGGTCTCCCTTCCAGTACGGTTTCTTTGAAGGGACTTTCGTGGACAACGACCGTTTCCCGGAGCTCAATGCCAAGCTGGCTGAAATCAGTGAAGTTTACGGGCTGTCAAAAACCGGCGTGGCTGCTGCCTGGATTCTCCGCCATCCTGCCAACATGCAGCTCATCGCAGGCACTATGAATCCCGAACATCTTGCCGATGTGTGCAAAGCGGCCGATGTTACCCTGACCCGTTCCGAATGGTATGATATTTATCGCGCAGCCGGTCATTGTCTGCCCTGAAGCCTCGTCATTTTCAAACACAAAGAACGCATCCTTCCTTCCCGGGAGGTATGCGTTCTTTTGCTTGGGATGATCGTTATGGATTACCGGCAGTTTCAGATTGCCGTGACAGAAGCCTGCCCTTCCCGTAGTCCCTGACCGCCCACTGTGATCTTTACTTCACCGGCCCGGTCGGTGCTGACAATGGCAACCGCTCTTCCTTCAAATGCATGGCAGATATCGGAACCGTAGGCATCTTCGTTGCAGGGATCACCGCTGAAAATGCCAAGGAGCCTGCCTCCTTCCACAAAGCACTGCAGCTCATTTCCGGCAAAGGAAACCCTCTCTCCGCTACTGTCTGTTACCGTGATATCAAAATAACAGAGATCCCGTTTGTCGGCTTTTATCTGCTTTGTTTCGGCTTCCACACGGACGGCTGCGGCTTCTCCCGTAGTACGCAGGCAGGAACGGCCGCATTCCACGCCATTTTTGTATGCGATCACAGAAAGTTCGCCCTTTTCGTAAGGCACATCCATCACCGCGATCGCTTTTTCCGGTTTGCTGCTGCCCAGCTTCTGGCCGTTCAGGAACCAGACAATTTCATCCGCATCGGTATACACCTCACATTTGACCGGTTTTCCCAGATAACAGTCTGCAAAAGTCCAGTTATCCAGCACATCGTACCAGTGCCAGCCGGTTCCGGTAAAACATTCGCCATAATGTTCCGGATGGGTTGTGAAAATCTTCGGTTCCGTGCCGCCGATCCACACCGCCTCCCGGAAATAGGACTGGGGACGACGGTAACCGCACAGATCCAGATCACCCTGATAACAGGAACGCCAGGGATACTCTGCCAGACTGATGCCCCGGATCTCGCCGTCTCTGGCCCAGCAGGCGCGGCCCGTCCCCGCTTCTCCCAGATTGTCATACGCGGTCCAGGTAAAATCACCGATGACGTATGCATTCCGCAGAACCGACAGCCAGGAATCGTAAAAGTGGACTGCATGGGTTTCCGAACCCCAGATCACCCGATCCGGGAACTGTTCGTGGTCTTTTTCATATCTCTCATAAGCATAATTGTATCCGCAGAGATCCAGCGGCGCAAAATACCCTTTGGTTCTCTCCGCCCAGGTTGCCGCATCGCCCATCTGCCAGGTTGCCGAAGTGACCGGACGGGTATTGTCGTATTTCCGTATTTCCGCTGCCAGTCTTTCCGACCATTCATCTCCGTCTGTGCAGCCATAGCTTTCGGGGATCTCGTTGCCGATGGAATAGCTGAACACGCAGGGATGGTTACGATCACGCAGCACCATATAAGAAATATCTTTATCCCACCAGCCGTCAAACCACAGGTGATAGTTGAAATCGCCGCCTTTGTGCTGTCTCCAGCAGTCGAATGCTTCGTCCATCACAATGATTCCCATTTCATCACACATTTCCAGCAGGTGCAGTGAAGGAGGATTGTGGGCGATCCGCAGAGAATTGAAGCCGGCTTCCTTCAGCTTGGTCAGCTTTCTCCGGCAGGCAGCGGGAAAATCCGCCGCACCCAGCACACCATGGTCATGATGGATACATCCGCCGCGCAGTTTTATGGTTTTTCCGTTGAGCAGCAGACCGTTTTCCGCATCCACAGATACGGTCCGCACGCCAAACGTGGTGACATCGGTATCCAGCTCCACGCCGTTCTCCCGTACAGAAGCGTGCATGGTATAGAGACGGGGATGTTCAGGCTCCCACACCTTTGCATTTTCCAGACGGAATTCCAGTTCTGCTTCGGTTTTGGCACCGGCCGTTACAGAAACAGCGGTCTCCAGAACAGCGACAGTATGATCGCCATCCCGGATCTCCCCCCGGAGTGTGATATCGGCATCCCGGTCGGCACTGATCAGGTAGGTTGCCTTTACCGTATCCGTCGTGGGTGTAAAAACGAATTTGTCCCAGGGTTCAATCCGGATCTCGCCGCCTTCCCACAGATATACGTCCCGGTAGATCCCGGCGCCGGAATACCATCTTGTGGACAGCTGATGGGCGCTTGTAGTGATCTTCAGCACATTCGTTTCGCCGAACCGCGCCCGTTTGGTAAGGTCAATCAGAATGGGCGTATATCCATGGGGATGCATGACCATCTGGTATTCATTGAACCGAACCGTCGTACACATATAGGCCCCGTCAATATCCAGAATATAATGCTGCGGTACTTTGTCAAGAGTCAGTTCCTTTTGATAGTGCCCTGTTCCGTTCCGGAAAAAGCCGTTGCTGGCACCGCCCGGCGCTGCAGGATCTCTGGGAAGTGTAACGGAATAATCGTTGGGCAGATCCACCGTTCCCTGAAAGCCGGGAGCGGAGAGAGTCCAGTTTTGGGATATGCAAGTTTTCTTCATGTAAAATCCCCCTGTATGTTTGCACAGATGATGGTCTTTTCCACAAGTCAGAGAATTTCGCCGCCTTCTGCCGACCAGTGTTCCAGATACTCCGTTCCGCGCCACTTATCGTCCAGAAGCGCACGGAGGGTAGACTGGTGAGATACCCATTCGTCGATCCGTGTCAGGCCGAAGCTGAGCCAATCGGTGAAAAATGCATTGATTTCATCGGCGTTATGCTCATGCCGCAGCATACCGGCACGTTTGATGCGCACCCAGCGGACAGACAGACGCACTTTCTGTACACGCCGGCACCGCAGCGCATCCCCGGCAACCGCCTGTTCCGCTTTTTCCAGAATGGCGTCGTACCGATCCAGCATTTCCTCCGCGTACAGGGCAGACACCGGCTGGTCGTTGAATCCGGCATGGATATTGTCCTGTTCCGCTTTCCCGCACAGGGTTTCGATATATTCTCGGATATACACACCGGCGTCTCCGTAGTAGTAGTCTGTGAATTCGGTGATGTGCTTCTGCAGATCGGTATCCGCATCCCACATCAGCCGGGTAAGCAGGTAAGCACGCAGTTCGTTCATATCCACGCCGCCGCCCATAGCACCGTTAGCCTGTTCAAACACGCCTTTCACATGATTGCGGACAAAGGCCTGCATATTGGGCTGGAGCACGTGCCAGTTGGGATGAGGAGCCGGGTAATGGGCAAAACAGGTGGTATAGTCCCAAATGTAGATCCGGTCGCTGACCTTTCCCCAGTCCCGAAGATCGCTGATGAAGGAAGCTTTGGTACCGTCCGGACGGCTGACCCATCTGCTCTCATCATCACAGGTTTCAAAGGAATGAGCAAAGCATGCTTCAATGGAGCACAGCCGCACACAGACATTATGCCGGGGCCTGGTGAACTTCGGTGCAGGACGGGTGTAAACATATGCCAGCGTATCAAACACCACATCCGGGAACTCCGGTTCCAGTCGTTCTGCAATGGCGTTCACAAACCGCAGCAGCGTTCCGGCAGGAGAACCTTCTTCCCTGTCTATGGCAAGACATTTTTCACACTGACAGTTTCCGTGCCAGTCATTCTGGGATATGGAGATGATTCTGGCCCTTGGATTGGCTTTCAGCGCCTGCCGGACACTTTCCACAGAAACTTCCAGCACGCCGGGATTTGTCAGACAGAGCTGAAACCGTTCGTTTGTCTGGGGACGCGAACCATCTGCCAGCATAGCATAGTATTCGGGATGTTCTTTCCCATACACAGACGGGGGAACCATTCTTTCAAAAGTGTGCACAAACCAGGCGTAGGACAGAAATCCACCCATTTTTTCCGGTATTATATGGTGCGCCCCATTGACACGGCTCTTGACAGCAAATCTGGGAGAACGGCGCAGATCGATGTAGTTGTGCTCCCGGTATTCCAGAACCGGTTTCTTATGTATCTCCGCATCCAGTATCAGCACAATCTCCGGCTGCACAGGTACTTTTTCGCATTCCGGTGTGAAGAAGCGGCATCCCAGCATTTCCAGAAGCTCGTATGCGCCATAGATGATCCCCCGTTTTCCGCCGCGGATCCGCACACAGTCTGTTTCCGGCAGCAAAGAGAATCCGTCTTCTCCCAGTTCGGGACATACTGTCTGTTCCAGGATCACAGCCCCTTTTTCCTCACAGTTTCCTATGGGACAGGGTTTGGCGCTCATCATGGAAAAATAATAGCGCAGTTCCCCGGCAGCGTAAACAGCCTGCTCCGGTGCCTGTTCCGGCAGACATATGTGTGTGAGTACATATTTCATATCGCTTACTCCCGTTTCTGAAATAGTTACAGAGAAATCTCTCTGTTTTCTGGTTTTATTATAACAGACGCTTTTGCAAAAGTAAATAAAAATTAGAAATTTTAGCCAAAAAACACCAAAAAGCCGCATCCATTCCGGACACGGCTTTGGTTTCTATAGATCGCAATGTGTGCTTATTCTGCCATGCTGTCGGCCAGTTTCTGAATGGCAGCTTCCACTTTATCCTTGTTTGTTTCAATGGTGGAAGCCACAGCAGTGTTGTTTTTATAGCCGAAGCTCATGAACAGGTTGGCGAAATCCCCGAAATTATAGATCAGCATGGGGTCAAAAATACGATTGCCGATAATGATATCCAGCATTTCTGCGGATTCAGCGTCACGGGAATGCTTGGTCTTCAGCGAAGATTCAATATAGGCAGGAATCAGATCATAGTGGGAAATTGCCGCCATGGCTTCCAGTACCAGACCGATTTCTTCCAGCTTTTCGCCGCCCTGTGTCTTGGGAACAGACATAAGGCCTGTGGTATGCTGAGATACCATGCTGTAGTACGTATCCTGGGATTCTTCCAGCTTGGGTACGGGGATGATCCCGAAATCGGCGTCCCCTTCACGCATGTTTGTTACTTCATCCAGACGCATCCAGAAGAACAGACCCTTACCAGATTCAAAGAGCTGACGATAATAGATATCATCCGTATTGGCGGCTGTGTGATGGTTGAAGAACCATTCTTCATTCATCAGCTTCACAACCTTATCCGTACCGTCGATATCCCGTTCGCTTCCGTAGGAGAAAATATACGCCCCATCATCATCCCGGGTTACAAGAGTACTGCCGATCCCACGGTACAGAGCATCCATAACGTCATTGCCGCCCAGGAAGCCGTAGATATCTTCTTCCGTCATAACTCCGTCGCCATCTGTGTCGGTAGCAGCAACAGCGGAGTATTCGGAGAGTTTGTCAATCGTCCATTTCCCTTCCTTGACCATGCTGTACAGATCCGGCAGGTTGTGCGCTTCCGCATATTCCTTATTGAACGCCAGGGCTACGGTTGCATCCTTATCGTTCACGTTGATGGATGTTGCCACGGCAGGCAATTTTCCCATCACTGTCAGAGACTCTACGGAACTGGAATCCCACCACGGTTTTTCCAGATCGATGTACGGTACATCCAGCAGGTTGATAAAATATCCCTTGGGATACATCCCGGCAGCTTCGTACAGACGGGGATAGATCACATCGTATGTATCATCACCTGCGGTAACCGCTTTATTCACGGCAGAGTCGATCTGACTGAGCTGCATTTTTTCGAGTGCGATTTTTACGTTGTAACTGGATTCAACGGAGATATTCCGGTTGTACACAGCGTCATTGATGGCTTCCCCATTCAATTCTGCTGCATAGATGTCACGGCTGGCACGAACTGTCGGTTCCCATTCTTCCAGCATCCAGTGCAGGAACCGAATTTCGTCTCCGCCGTAATCGGCAGTTGCGGGAATATCCGGCACCAGTCTGGTTTCTTCCGTTTCGGTTTCGGTTATCTGGGTCGTTTCCTGATCTGCGGCTGTGTCTGTCGTTATACCGGAATCGTCTGTCTGAGAACATCCGGCCAGCGGCAAGGCAAGGAGCAAAGCAAGAATCAGGCTTATCATTCTGCGATTCTTCATGAGTGTACTCCTTTTATGATAAAATATGAGGATAGGTATAGTATACCACATCCTCATATTTAAGTCAATATATTTATAGCATTTCACCAATTTTTACATTTGCGACTATCCGGACATCTGCATTTTGTCCATTCAAAGGGGTTTCTGGCAGGTAAAATACCATCGCAGGGCGTCGGGAGCCGGTTCTGTAAACGCGAAGGAATCTGTCACGGCAACCACTTCCAACCCGGCTTCTCCGGCAGCATTCTGCAGGGTCTTTCTCCCCCAGCAGCGTTCTCTGGTCACGCCGTCTGTCCGCTTATACAGACCATTTGCCTGTTCTTCAAACACCGTCAGAATAAAATCGCATATATCGCCCTTCTTGTTCAGCCGATTGGACCAGCAGCAGACAGCGCCGTCTTCTTCCAGCAGATAATCATTGTCAGCGTATTGGGTTTTGAATTTATACGGCGTATTTACATCAAACAGAAACAGTCCGCCTGGATTCAGGTACCGCGCTGCCATAAAAAAGCAGGAACGCAGATCTTCCCGGTTTGTCAGGTGATTGATACCGTCCAGACAGCAGGTAATACCGTCCACAGTACCGTACAGTTCAAAATCGGTCATGTCCCCCTGCAGGAACAGGATGTTATGCCCGGCTTCTCTGGCTCTGGTTTCCGCGGTACTGAGCATTTCATCGGAAATATCCAGTGCGGTCATGTCGAAACCGGCCTCAGCCAGTGCCAGGGTCATACTTCCCGTGCCGCAGCCAAGATCCAGCATCAGGGACGGCTCTCCCGGCAGTTGACTGTACCGCTTGAAATTCTCCCGGCAGAACAATGCCCATGCGCTGTAATCCACATCCCGGTTCAGCCGGTCATATACGGGAGCAAGAGCTGTGTATCCGTCATACATCGGCTTCGTCCCCTTCCGTTTCTCCGGCAGGGAGAGTGATATTCTTTTCTTTCAGCTTCTCAAGAACAGAACTGTATCCGTCCTGACCGTACTTCAGACACCGGTTGATCCGGCTGATGGTGGCGGTACTCAGACCTGTGGCTTCGGTGATCTCCGTATATACTTTGTTATCTGCCAGCATCATGGCGCCCCACATCCGTTTGGCCATGTCATCCAGCTCTTTGATGGTGCATAAATCTTCAAAAAAATGATAGCAGTCCTCCACCGTTTCCAGGCTCAGGATGGCTTCAAACAAAAAATCCTTCTTTGGGTCCTTTACCGGGCGTGCCATAATATCTCCTGTTGTCATTGTTATGATATTTTTATTATACACGGATTCTTTCACAAAGTAAAGTGGTAAATCGTAAATAAATTTTGTTTTTTCACTTTCCCCTGTAACGTCCCGGAGAAATACCCATGACTGCGGTAAACTGATGGGTAAAGCTGTATACGTCCGCATATCCCAGTGCCACAGCAACTTCTCCGATGGCACGGCCTGCGTTCAACATTCTGCATGCCGTTTCCATCCGCTTGCAGATCCTGTATTGTCCGGGAGACATACCATACCCTTCTGCGAACCGTTTCCGGAATGTATTGTAATTCATGCCGCACCGCCCCGCTATTTCTTCAAGGGGCAGCAACAGGTTTTCCTCCAGCATTCCCTTTGCCATCGCCAGCGGATCGCTTTCCCGCCTGTTCTGGATACCCGTCAGATGCAGGATATACTGGATCATTTTCGGCAAAGCAGTATGCAGCTCCATAGAGGTAATTTCCGCCAGATAATCGTACATGGCGCAGAATTCATCCATCTGCTCCCTGGAATAGGGACAGCTCCACACCGGCGGAATCTGTTCCAGTTCCGGTATCATCCGCACGATAGCGGGATAGGTATCCTGGGGGATGGTCAGATACAGCCGGATGCCATCATGGTGATACAGTTTCATGATATATTCCCGCCCGGGACGTCGCATACAGACACAGCCATCCTGCAAGAGGTACTCTGTACCGTTTTCCTGATACCCTCCGTTTCCCTGCAGAATCCAGCTGATCACGTAGTTCTTATTCTGTATGGCTTCCCGGTACTGCCAGTCGTCCAGGACAGTTCCGATGCCGCACTGATACCCGTTCCGGTTTATGATTGCCTTTCGACTATCCAGCATTTCGAGAATCCGTTTTTCCAGCATATACACTCCATATCATTTCTGACAAACAAAACATCATTTTCAACATTTACTCTTTCCTGTTTCTATTATATACTATAAATAGAAAAAAGCAATAGTTTTGCTTAGTTTTATCCGCAATTCTCTCCAGACGGGAAAAGGAGGTTTTATCATGGAACAGTTTTTCAGAGAAGCAGCCAGAGATCTGCCGGTGGCAGGAGAGTATGATGTTATTGTAGCCGGCTCCGGACCTGCCGGGGTGTCTGCTGCCATCAATGCAGGACGCATGGGCGTAAAAGTGCTGCTGGTGGAATGGAACAATGCGGTAGGCGGCATCTCTACCTCCGGTCTGATGAGCCACTTCACCGGATCGGTACACAGCAAGTTTTACACTGAACTGCTGCAGGAAATGGCCAACCGCAACGAAGGGCCGCAAAAGGGTAAGATCATCCCCTCCATTGATCCGGAAAACCTGAAGGCCATTTATCTGGATATGCTGAAGGATGCGGGAGTTACCGTACTGCTGTACACCTTTGTCTGCGGCGTGGTGATGGACGGAAACCGGATCACCGGAATCATCACCGAAAGTAAAAGCGGTCGTCGGGTATTTCGCGCCAAAGCGTTCATCGACGGTACCGGCGACGGGGATGTGGCAGCCTTTTCAGGTGTCTCTTATTATAAGGGAAGAGAAACGGACGGAAAGATGCAGCCGGTAACCCTGATGTTCAAGGTAGCCGGTGTGGATACGGATCGCGCGGTACTGCTGGGATCCTTTGAATCCACCCATCAGACAGACAAGGGAGAGCTGCAGGCACTGGCAAAAGCTCACATTCCCTACCCGGCCGGACACCTGCTGGTATACCGCACCACCCTGCCCGGAATCATCACCTGCAACATGACCAACTGTACCGACATTGACGGTACGTCTGCGGAGGATCTGACCCGTGCGGAGCTGGTCTGCCGTTCCCAGATGCCCGCTATCGTGGCATACCTGCGGGAATTTGTACCCGGGTTTGAAAACTGTTATATCATCAGTGCCGGTTCCATGATGGGTGTCCGGGAAACCAGACATTTCAAAGGCGAGTATACCCTGAACGAGCAGGATATTCTGGAAGCCCGTGTGTTTGCAGACTGGGTTGTCCGTGGAGCACATTTCAACTTTGACGTACACAACCTCACCGGCGCAGGACTTGATAAAACCGGGGTACAGCACAAGTGGAGCCAGCCCAAGGGATATACCATTCCCTATCGCTGTCTGGTGCCGGAAAACGTGGAAGGACTGCTTCTGGCCGGACGGAACATCAGCGGTACCCACATGGCCCACTCCAACTACCGTGTCATGCCCATTTGTGTGGGGATCGGGGAAGCTGCCGGGATCGCTGCTGCCATTGCAGTGAAGGAAGGTCTGGCGCTCCGTGATGTGCCTGTAGAAAAGATTCAGGCAAAACTTATATAATTCAGGAGGTATAGAAGATGAAATTTCCCCGTAAGCAATTCTTATGCGCACTGCTGGCAGGACTGATGCTGGCCATGGCCGGATGCGGCGGCATTACTGACACAGAAACCACAGCAGACACAGCTCCGGCGGTGACAGAAACAGAATCTGTGGAAACCGAACCGGAATACACGCCCCTGCCGGAAAAAGATATGGACGGCTGGACTATGCGGTATCTGAACTATAACACAACCTGGCTGACATGGGCAGAGCTGATCCTGACAGCGGAAGAGCAGAACGGTGATACCTTGAACGATGCCGTATACAATAGAAACAGTCGTATTTCCGAACAGTACAACTGTGTCTTTGAAGAAACCACAGCGGATTATGTGCAGAGTATCATCGGGCAATTGGTACAGTCCGGGGATGCCGGTGCGGAACTGGCCATGCTCCATGACGAGCATGTGATCAACAATTATCTGAACGGTTATTTGCAGACATGGGATGCTCTGCCTCATGTGGATTTCAATGCGGAATACTGGAACAAAAGCTCTACTGAAACGTTTTCTAATATGGGTAAAGTGTTTGCCGCTACCGGAGACTTTTCTCTGGCGCAGAGCACACGCAGCTTTATCCTGCTGTTCAACAAGGATATGTATGCCGATCTGGGTCTGACGGAAGATCTGTACCGGATGGCTGCAGACGGAAAATGGACAATGGAAGCCCTGCTGAAAGCAGAACAGGTTGCTGTTGCTGATCTGGACGGAGACGGTGCCATGACCGACAAAGACCGGTACGGCACATCCGGTGCGGTCAAGCTGTATTTCGGTTCCCTGGTAACAGGTGCCGGTATCAAATATATTGACATAGATACGGACGGCAAGCCGTATTTCGCCATCCCCGGCAATGAATATGCCATCAGTGTCATGTCCGATATTCTGGAAAAACACAACGGCACAAACATCTATCTGCCTCTGTTCAATGAAGTTCACAGCGGCTCCACTGAAGCAACTGTTCTGTTTAAGAATAACCAGACACTGTTCAATGGAACATCTATGCGTGCTGTATCCAATTACCGGGATATGAAAAGCGATATCGGGATCCTGCCCTTCCCCAAGTACAGCGAAGATCAGGATGCTTACCATGCGCTGACATCCGGCGGTACAATGGCTGTCCTGCCCAAGACACTGAATCCGGAAATATATGAAAATGTCGGTATCGTACTTGAGGCTCTGTGCCGGGATTCTCACAACGACCTGATTCCGGTTTATAAAGAGATTCTGCTGAAATCCAGGTACGCCAGAGACGAAGGTTCCGCCGCTATGCTGGACATCATCTTTGCTTCCGCCACATATGATATCGGCCTCAGCGTATTCACTACCGATACCTATTATAAATATATGGAACCATATCTCACCTTCAGCAACACATTCGCATCCCTGACGCAGGAGATTACCGACATGGTGAACGCCAGACTGGAAGACATGCTGGAATTCACAGAATAAAGGAGGAGCATTGATGCGTATCCATGCCAATTTTACAGGCGGCAATATTCTAGTAGAAAAAGTGGAAAATGATTTTGTTTTTCTGGAACGGGAAATCCGGGATACCGAAGGAGACTGGTTTTACTGGGCTTTCTGTGTAGAAGAAGCTGCCGGCATGACACTGACCTTCAGGTTTCCCTACGATGCAAGAGTCGGTCGTTTTGGCCCAGCTGTCAGCCATGATCTGAAAAACTGGCACTGGCTGGATGTTCCCTCTTGGGGAGACAGTTTCACGTATACATTCGGACCGGGCGAAAACAAAGTTTTCTTTGCCCACAATATGCTGTACCATCCCGAACGTTTCCTGGATTTCTGTATGAACAAAGAACTTCCTGTGGAAACCGTATGTCCTTCCGTGAAAGGGCGTGATCTGCCCGGTACACGTTTCGGCAGTGGGGACAAGTGGATTCTCCTGACTGCCCGTCATCATGCCTGTGAGTCCACCGGCAGCTATGTCCTGGAAGGGGTTCTGGATACTTTGCTGCCGGTTCTCCCAGAAGAATATTCTGTTCTGGTGATTCCTTTCGTGGACTATGACGGTGTTGTTGACGGAGATCAGGGGAAGAACCGGAAGCCGCACGATCACAACCGGGATTACACAGATGAACCTATTTATGCTGTAGTGGACTACATGATGCAGTTCGGCCGTAAAAATAATCTGATGTACACATTTGACTTTCACTCCCCGTGGCATCAGGGTAGTCAGAATGACCATGTTTTTCTGAGCCGCAGCACCGAGGCCATGGAACCATTTACAGACCATTTCGCAGAATTCTTCAAGAAAGAGACTGCCGATATTGTTCTGCACTACGACCGTATTCATGATGTTGGCCCCAATGAACAATGGAATGATGAAAACAGTCCTAATTCCAAGAATTACTTCAGTAAACAGTCATCTGTCAAGCTTTCCGTAACTCTGGAAACGCCTTATTTCGGTTTGGCGGAAACAAAGATTTCCCAGTCGAATATGCTGGAACTGGGTGAAGCATTCGGACGGGCGATACTTTGTTATATTACTGAAAATCCATAAATTTCCTGCCCCACGGAAACACCTCACTCCTCCGGAACTTTTTCCTTCCGGGGGAGTGTCTTTATCGGCAGATCGGCCGTCCTTGAAACTGTCCCTGTGGTTATTCTGAAATAGAATCATAAAAATTATTAATTTTTTAAAAAGCACTTGACAAACCCGTTTGGATATGCTATACTATATGAGCAGCAAGGGATGAGGCAGTGAGCGGTACAAAAACGGTACTCTCCTTCCAGCCAACATGCCGGAATGGCGGAATTGGCAGACGCCCGGGACTTAAAATCCCGTGTAACGAGAGTTACGTACCGGTTCAAGCCCGGTTTCCGGCATCCTTCCCTGTGCTAGTCAATATCGCGGGATAGAGCAGTCTGGTAGCTCGTCGGGCTCATAACCCGGAGGTCGTGAGGTTCAAATCCCACTCCCGCAACCAGAGAAGTCCAACCAAAACGTCAGTTTGGCTGGGCTTTTTTCTTGTTCTCCCGCCTTGCGATTTGATGTTTTTTCGTGCGTTTTCGTTCGTTTTTCTGCGTTTT
>SVSN01000051.1 GCA_015064285.1 Oscillospiraceae bacterium
ATTATCAGGATACACCATCACTTTTTCAATCAGCAGATCGGTCAGTTCCGGTGTCAGTCCGGTAGATTCAGTAATTGCAGACCAAATCTCGCCTCGGCTGTTTTGACGTTCCTGTTCCTCCTGCTTCAGTTTCGCCTGGGTTGCTATGGCGGCAAAGGCATTGTTGGTGCGTGTAATTATCTCGTCATACGCAAACTTTTCCGCTTTGTAGGTATCCATATCTATCTCGCCCATGACGAAACGTTCAAACAGATTTTGTTTGTCATTCTCCAAGGCTTCTACCTGTCGTTCATATTCTGAGCGTTCGGCAACATAATAACTGGTTTTTACCTTGTCGTCTGTACTGCATGAAAGAGTCAGTTCCAGTTGCTTTTTCAGCGTTTGGAATGGTTTCCTCTCGCGGCCTTGTATTCACCGGGAGTTGGTATTCCACGGTTATACAGTTCTTTTGTAATAGCAGTGGCATTTGTGCCGTCTGCAGCAAGCTGAAAAATCAACCGTACTACTTCTGCGGCTTCGGGATCGGGTTCCATTCTGCCGTCCGCGCTTTTACGGTAGCCATAAGGACAGATTTTGCTTTGGTACTCGCCGCGTTGCATTTTGGCATACTTGGCACTTTTGGTTTTCATGGACATATCGCGGCTGTAGTATTCACTGATAAGATACTGAAAGGCAACATCCATACCGCCGGTGTCGCCTTTGAGTTTGGCACTGTCATAGTCATTTCCGAGAGAAATAAACCGTGTATGAAACAGAGGAAATACCCGTTCAAGAAAATACGGAGTTTCAATGCTGTTACGCCCAAAGCGTGAAAAGTCTTTCACGATGATGCAGTCGATTTTGTTCTCGCGCACCATTTCAAGGAGTTTCTGTACCTGCGGACGTTCAAAATTCGTACCGGTAAATCCGTTGTCCACAAACTCAATTATTTCGGCATAATCGGCTTCCGGCATGGTTCTGACATAGGCGTTCAGTTCCAACCGTTGATTTTCAATACTCATGCTTCGAACGCTGATTCTCCCGCCGGATATGGTGGAGATTCTGGCAGAACTGAGGAAAACCACCGATTCGGAATGGATCTTTCCGTCACCGCTGGATCCTGCGAAACCGCGCAATCCCTCGGCGATTTACAATCGGTTTCAGCTGATTCTGGAACGGGCGCAGTGCAGAAAGGTCCGTTTCCACGATTTGCGGCACACATTCTCGACCATGGCCCTGGAAAACGGTATGGATGTGAAAACGCTGTCCGCGATGATCGGGCACATCTCGGCGGAAACCACGCTGAACATTTACTCCCACATCACCGACAATATGCGCCGTCAGGCGGCTGTCCGCATCGATCGCGGCATCGGAGGCACAGATGCACCCATGCCGGAAATCGAGCCGTGTAAGCCCACATGTGCCGACACAGGCGAAGATGTGCGGAAGGAGTTCGTCCCGTACACGGGCAAAATCCGTAAATCGGGAACGGGATGTATCTATCAGGTGAGCGAGAGATTGTGGGAAGGCAGCTTCTCCCCGCGGATGCCGGACGGGAAGCGGAAAAAGTTCAATATTTACGCGGAGACACGTGCGGAAGTGGAAGCGAAACTGCCGGAGCTAATCGCACAGGTGAAAGCGGACATTGCGGCGGAGAAGGCAAGATTGGCGGAAGCTGAAAGGGGGACGTGAAATACGACCCCCTTTGGAAAACCAGAGAAGGGGGAGACGAAATGTCGCCTCCTTGGAAGGGATGAACGTTTCGGTCACTCGTTTGAAATTGATACGCAGTAAGCAATGAAAAAGCGGAATGACTATAGGTTAAACCGATAGTCATTCCGAGAGAGTAAGTGGAAGCAAAGGGGTGACTATTTCGGTCACCCTTTTAGTTATTTCAGTGCCGGAAGAAAAAGCGGTTACTGCTTCATTACTTTTATGAAGCGGAACATTTCATCGGGACCTTCATCGGGATTATGTTCTTCCTCTTCGAACATTTCGGATTCGGGATGAAAATACTCGCACCAAAACTGATCGATTTGAAAACCGCACTTGTTTACGTAAAAATGGATATTGCGCTTTTCAAAATACGGCGTGCAGGTTTCCCAAACCACCGTTTCGGGATGCAGAGCCTCAACCGCCTGCCAGGCACCGTAACCGATGCCTTTGCTGTGCGCTTCGGGCAGTACAAAGAGAATATCCAGATGATTATGATGCATTTCCTCGTCAATCGTAAGGATTAAACCGCCGACCTTCTCTCCGTCAAGAACAATGCGGTAGGTTTCGCTTTTCGGATTGTCGATGGATTTTTCAATGGTTGCGCGGGAGATGATTTCTCCGTCTTCATCAATGTGGTCGTCACGCTCGCCAAACTCCATCATCGCGCCGTATTTGAACGCCCATTGATTATCAAGGATAAATTGTTCACGGTCATCTGCCGTAAGGGGAATAAGAGCAACCTTCGTGTTTTTCATAAATGCCTCCAAAAAATAAATAGAGCCTCGGTCATTGCGATACAATAACCGAGGCTCACCTCGACACCTAATCCGGCATTACGGTACTACGGTACACAGCCTCCGGTGACATATTTAATTTGAGCCGGTTTGAATGCAAAAAAAGCAGTCAAATCGGCTATTCATCGGAGTGACAGGAATCGAACCTGCGCGATCTTGGTCCCAAACCAAGCGCCTTACCATTAGGCAACACCCCGAAAAACATATTCAATTGTGGTCAAAACTGTGGTCAGCTTTCTTTTACCACGTTCAACTCACCCGAAAACGGGAGAAAAAACGAGAATAACAGCGAAAACACAACCTTCTTCGGAGACTGCGGCACAGCGGTGATTTGCTCCCAAACCAAGCGCCTTACCATTAGGCAACACCCCGAAAAACATATTCAATTGTGGTCAAAACTGTGGTCAGCTTTCTTTTTCCACGTTCAACCCGCCCGAAAACGGGAGAAAAAACGAGAATAACGGCGAAAACACGACCTTCCTCGGAGACTGCGGCACAGCGGTGATTTGCTCCCAAACCAAGCACATCACCGCCTAGCCACATCCCGATAAGGATCCCGGCAGAAATCATTCCGCCGGGATTTTTGCTTCTTTACTTTGTCAGCAGTTCCACTGCCTTGTCGGCAGCAGATGCGGCATCGGATGTATAAGCGTCTGCGCCGATTTCAGCACAGTATTCGTCCGTAATAGGAGCACCGCCGATCATGATCTTAACCTGATCCCGGATCCCTTCCTTTTCGCACAGGTCAACCACGTCCTTCATAGCGCCCATGGTTACAGTCAGCAGTGCAGAGCAGCAGATCAGCTGGCAGCCTTCGTTCTTGGCGGTGGCAACAAATGTTTCTGCCGGTACGTTTACGCCCAGGTCAACCACTTCAATGCCCTTGCCTTCCAGCATCAGCTTTACCAGATTCTTACCGATGTCGTGCTGGTCACCGTATACGGTACCGATGCATGCTTTGCCCAGAGGCTTAGCGTTGGCGTCGGTCAGATAGGGCTTGAGCAGTTCCATACCGGCCTTCATGGCACGTGCGGCAATCAGAACTTCCGGTACATATACTTCGTTGTTCTTGAACTTTTCTCCGATGACAGACATACCGGACAGGAGACCGTCATTCAGAATTTCTTCGGCGGGAATCTTTTCTTCCAGCGCCTGTGTTGTCAGTGCTTTCACATCTTTTACCTTCCCTGCCTGCATCTTCAGGGACAGTTCTTCCAGAATTGCGTTCATAGGATGTATCCTTTCCTGTTCGTATGAGTCTTAGTCATGGTTTTTTATATTTTACTCTATCTGTTCGGATTTGTCAATATGCGTTTGCAAAATTTCTCCATTTATGGGATTGGCAGCTTCGTAATGATTGCATTTTTCGTTTTTTTATGATATACTATATCCGATTTTTACACCCAAGGAGTTCATCATGCCTCATCTGCTGCTTATTGACGGTCACAATCTGCTGTTCAAAATGTTTTACGGGATGCCGGAAATCCGGGGCCGGAACGGAATGAAAGTTCAGGCGGTTGTCGGTTTTGCCAGTGCTATGCGGAAAGTGGTTTCTCTGTGCCGGCCTTCCCATATGCTGGTGCTTTTTGACAGCGAAGAATGCGGTGACAGACGGCAGATGTGTCCCGACTACAAAGCCAACCGGCCGGACTACAGCGCCATGGAACCGGATGACTGTCCTTTTACCCAGCTGCCTTATATCTACAAACTGCTGGAAAATATGGAGATCCCCCATGCGGAAATCCACGGATGCGAGGCGGATGATGTGATCGCTTCTTATGCCCTGCGCTGTTCCGCTGACGGCTGGACAGTTCTGATCATGTCCACTGACAAGGATTACTACCAGCTGATACGCGAAAATGTGACAGTCATGTTATACCGCGGTTTTGACAGTGCCTTTGTCACACCGGAGACCGTTTACCAGAAATACGGAGTTTATCCGGATCGTTTTGCGGATCATAAATGCCTTGTGGGAGATAAAAGCGATAATATTTCCGGCGTCCCCGGGATTGGCAACAAACGTGCCGCTGATCTGCTGCATACATACGGTTCTCTGGACGGGATCATTGCTCATGCGGCGGAAGTGACACCGGCCAAAATCAGAGAATCCCTCCTTGCCTCCGGTGAGCTTCTGGTACGAAACCGTCAGCTGATCCTGCTGGACGATTCTGCGCCGCTGCCGTTTGAGGCGGAAACGTTGATTTCCCCAAGATTTGTCACCGGCGGCCAGGCGCTTTTGGAAGAAATCGGCGTTTTCTGAACACAATTCATGAAGCAACTGTAAATATCACATTTTCCTGTGGTTGGCGGTTGCTTTTTTGTATCCCATCTGGTATACTATATATAAATAGGTAGATTTTGAACAGGAGAGGTACCTCGCTTGCTGAAACACAAAACGATCATACGGGAAAAAATCAAAGAATCCCTTACCTCTGTCCTGCCGGTTACCATCATTGTCCTGCTGTTATGCTTCACCGTTACCCCCATTTCCGGCGGTATGCTGATGACATATCTGGCAGGAGCCGTAATGGTGATCATCGGGATGGGGCTGTTTACACTGGGGGCGGAAACTGCCATGACACCTATGGGAGAATATGTGGGTGCACAGATGACCAAATCCAGAAAAATCAGCTCGATCATTTTTATTTCGCTGTTTGTGGGTATTATGATCACCATATCCGAACCGGACCTGCAGGTGCTGGCCAACCAGGTACCTACGATCCCCAATCTGACACTGGTACTGTCCGTGGCTTCCGGTGTCGGTGCGTTCCTGGTGGTATCCATGCTGCGTATCCTGTTCCATGTGGAACTGCGGTATCTGCTCTGGATTTTTTATGCCATTGTTTTTGCTATTGCCGTATTCGTGGATCCTTCCTTCCGTTCGGTTGCTTTTGACTCCGGCGGCGTGACGACCGGCCCCATGACAGTGCCCTTTATCATGGCCCTTGGTGTGGGTGTCTCCTTCATCCGTTCCGACAAGGGCGCCGGCGGAGACAGTTTCGGTCTGGTTGCTCTTTGTTCCATCGGTCCTATCC
Organism: Oscillospiraceae bacterium; assembly: GCA_015064285.1. Classification (GTDB taxonomy): domain Bacteria; phylum Bacillota; class Clostridia; order Oscillospirales; family CAG-272; genus UMGS1696. The sequence continues at coordinate 5,525 of SVSN01000051.1, forward strand.
TGGCAGTTCTCATTCTGGGTCTGCTGTACAACACCGGAGATGCTTCTTACATAGCCGAAACCTATCCGGTACCGGATGATTCCAGGGAAATGTTCCTGATGTTCTGCAAAAACATCCCGCACTATATGAAGGAAGTCACCATGGCTGTCGGGCCGATCGTGCTGTTCTTCTTCATCTATCAGATATTCCATACACGGATCGCCCGCGATAATCTGACCAGAATTTTTGTAGGGGTTCTGTATACCTATCTGGGACTTGTTCTGTTCCTGACCGGCGCCAATGTAGGCTTCATGCCTGTCGGCCAGTATATCGGTACCATGATCGGTGGTTCTTCCGGGAAATGGCTGGTACTTCCCATTGGAATGGTCATCGGGTATTTTATCGTAGCGGCGGAACCGGCTGTTCACGTACTGAAAAAACAGGTGGAAAGCATTACCGCCGGCGCCATCCCCGCACGGGCACTGGAGATCACTCTGGGACTCGGTATCGCCTGTGCCGCGGGAATCGGTCTGCTCCGTGCGCTCACCGGAATCAGTATTTTCTATTTCCTTGTACCCGGGTATGCACTGGCGCTGCTCCTGACGTTCTTTGTACCGCCCATTTTCACATCCATTGCTTTTGACTCCGGCGGAGTGGCATCCGGTACCATGACAGCTACATTCCTGCTGCCCTTCACCATGGGTGTCTGCGCTGCAGCGGGCGGCAATGTGGTAACAGATGCCTTCGGGATTGTGGCAATGGTAGCCATGATGCCGCTGATCACCATTCAGCTGCTGGGTCTGGTTTACAAGATCCGTCTGGCCAGAGCCGAAAAGCCCGGTATCACCGATCTGTATACCGACGACGATATCATCGATCTGTAAGGAGGGGGAACATTTGAAAAACATTCATATGCTGATCACCATTACCCGCCGGGAAGATCGTGAAGAATTCATACAGTATTATACGGATCACGAAATTCCGGTGGTGTACTCCACCATGGCGGAAGGAACCGCCAGACGAAAGACCCTCTCCCGTCTTGGGCTTGAAAAGACGGACAAATCGCTCCATTTTGCCATTTTGCCCGGGAACCGTACCCCTGCCGTTCTCAAAGGCCTGACCCGGGAAATGCAGATCGACCTGCCGGACCGGGGTGTTGCTCTTGCCATTCCTCTGAGCAGTGTCGGCGGGGCACGGACGCTGCAGTTCTTCATGAACGGCGCGGAACTTGATGATGTGGAAGGAGAACCCATGGAATCTGCTTTTGAACTGATTATTGCCGTTGCGGCAGCCGGATACACCGATCTCGTTATGGACGCAGCCAGAGAAGGCGGTGCCGGGGGCGGTACGGTGGTACATGCAAAAGGGACTGCCGCCGCCAATGCGGAAAAATTCTTCGGCATGTCTCTGGCGGAAGAAAAAGAAATGATCTTTATCGTTACCACCGGTAAACAGAAAAAGGACATCATGCGCGCCATCATGCAGAAAGCCGGCGTGGATTCCGATGCCCATGCTCTGGTCTTCTCGCTGCCGGTAGCTGCTACCGCCGGGTTCCGCCTGTTGGATGCGGATGAAGCCGACAAGGAATAATGATTGTCCGCAAACCCTTACACTGTTTCTGCAACGTAAAAAAGTCCTGTTTCCCATTTGGTCTGTCGGGAAACAGGACTTTTTGTCATTCTTCGTCCATCAGCGCCAGCATTTCCGGATCGATCTTTTTGTCCCGGAAATAGAATTCTCTGTCGTGTTCACCGATTTCTCTGACCACACGGCAGGGCACGCCCATGGCCACCACGCCGGCAGGTATGTCTCTTGTTACCACACTGCCTGCACCGATGACCGAGTTATCGCCGATGGTCACTCCCGGCATAATGGAAACGTTGGCTCCTACCCAAACGTTATTTCCGATGGTTACGGGAATGGAGAACTGCGCCACCTTTTTCCGGAGAGAGGGTTGAATCGGATGGCCTGTGGTGGATATGACCACATTGGGCGCAAACATTACGTTATTGCCGATCCGGATTTCTCCGTCGTCCACCAGTGTCAGATTGAAATTGGCGTAGCAGTTATCCCCGAAATAGGTGTTCATTCCCCAGTTGGCATGAAAAGGGGGTTCCAGATACAGATTCTCACCGGCACCGCCCAGGAATTTATCCAGGATCTCCCGGCGTTTTGCCATATCTGTGGGTCGTGTGTTGTTATATGCAAACAGCAGATCCATCTGTTCCACCTGCCGTTTTACCCATTCTTCATCATCACAGAAATACAGCATTCCCGCTTGGATGCGTTCTTCTCTTGTCATTTTGCATTCCTCCTGCCGTTTGATGACTACAGTATACCACATTTGCTGTCGTATGCGCAACGGATTCCGGAAAAGTTTTCCCTTGCCGACTTGTAACTTTTCCGTTTATATGCTATACTTTATGTAAATTCATACTGTACACGGAGGCTTTTTCATGAAGCTTACTGAGATCACCATTCCCGTTGGGGCAGTCTCTTCTTTCCGGATGCTCCACATGTCCGACAACCATATTTCTCTGGCGGATGAAAGAAACGACGACCGGAAAAATGCCCTTGCAGTACAGCGTGCGAATGCTTTCACCGGCGGTCATCCGGAACGGCTGCAGCAGTTTACAGAAGAGCTGATCGGATATGCCAGGAAGGGGAATCTGCCCATTCTGCACACCGGAGATATGTCGGATTTTGTTTCAGAAGCCAATCTGGATTATGTGCGCACTGCGTTTTCCGGTGTCGATGTATTCTGTGCCGCCGGCAATCATGAATACAGCCAGTATGTCGGAGAAGCCTGGGAAGATGAAGCCTATAAAGCTATGTCGTTTGCGGCGGTACTTGATGCCTATCCCGGAAACATCTGGTTCCAGACCCGGGTGATAAACGGTGTAAAATTTGTGGCGATCGACAACAATTACTACTATGTTACAGAAGAACAGCTCCGGCTTTTCCGGGAAGAAACCGCCGACGGTATGCCCACAGTGCTGCTGGTACACAATCCACTGTATTCCGAAGATATGTATGCGCAGGTGACTGCCGGGAAGAAGCCGGAAGATCCGCCGTATCTGTTCGCCTGTCCGGAACCCCTGCTGCGTACGCTGAATGACCATCGGTACCGCCAGCAGAAACCGGATGCTGCTGCCGCGGCATTTCTGGAACTGTGCAATTCCCTGCCCAATCTGAAGGCGGTGCTGGCCGGGCATCTGCACAAATATTTTGCTTCCAGTCTGGATTCCGGTGTACCCCAGTATACAGCCGGGGCCGGGTATCTTGGGGAAGCCAATCTTTATACGTTTTGCTGAGGTGCATGATGGAATGGCTGGATATTGTAGATGAAAACGGAAATCCTACAGGAGAAACGGTAGAGCGCAGTTATGCCCACCGGCACGGAATCCGTCACCGCACCGCCCATGTATGGATCTTCCGCCGGCAGAACGGGTATACGGAGATTCTGCTGCAGAAGCGGAGTGACATCAAGGATTCCTTCCCGGGGTGTTATGATATCTCCAGTGCAGGACACATCCCGGCCGGGGTCGATTACATCCCATCGGCGCTGCGCGAGCTGTATGAGGAACTCGGGCTGACCGCCACAGAGGATCAGCTGCAGTTCTGCGGCGTCAAACGGGTTTCCGCAGACGACTGCTTTCACGGAATCCCCTATCACGACCGCCAGGTAACGCAGATCTATATGCTCTGGTACACACCGGAAATGGGCGCGTTCCGTCTGCAGGAAGAGGAAGTTTCGGAAGTCCGCTGGATGGATTTTGAGAAGTGCATAAACGGTGTGCGGGAGAATTCCTTCCGTCACTGCATAGACCTGCCGGAGCTGGAAACACTGGCATCGCATCTGACCGCTTCTTACGGTTCCTGAACACAAAAACCATCGGGTACATTATTGTCCGATGGTTTTTTGCTTTACGGTTCAGTTTTTCTTCCGCAGTATTGACTGGATCACCTGATATACCTGTTCCGCCATGCGGTAAAAGCCCAGGTCTGTGGGATGGCAGTTGTCAATGGTACAGGAGTCCCTTCCCATGGTACCGAAAAAGGTCTCGCCATTCAGAAAATATACATTCTCATCACCGGCCATCCGGGCATTGGTATAGGTACGGCAGATCACGTCACGGCGTCTGGCATTGCCTGCAGGATCAGCGTCAAAGTCCGGCTTGGACATCATGATGACAGGCAGCTCCGGTCGTGCGGCGCGGATGATCTTGTAAAATGGTTCATGTGTGGCTTCCAGGTGCATGGCATCGGGGGCGTTGTGGTCATAATCCATAACAAATATGCTGCAGTCCTTGTCCGCGATCAGCTTTGCCATAGCCTCTTCTCCTCTGGCCACACCGGAGAAACCAAGATTCTGATAATCGCAGTCCAGCCAACGGGCAACCATTGCCGTGTAGGCATTGCCGGGGCGGGAAGCGCATCCCCCTTCCGTAATGGAGGAACCGTAATACAGAATCTTTTCCCGGGAAGCAAACGGCAGGGGCGGCAGCAGCTCCGCATCCTCCGGGATTCCGATCTCTACACCGGCCAGCTGTTCATTCCGGGGCAGATTCAGCGTAACCTGCACCATACTCTTCGTTTCCGGCTGGAGCCAGATATCCTTTTCCTGGGTTTTGTTTTCCTCACCGTATTGCAGCGGACATACGTATCCTCTGTACATGGCATTGATCCCGGTACCGGTATATACATCCAGACCGGCGGATCCGGGCAGCGGGATGCAGAGATCCACACCCAGGGTATGCAGGGATATCCGGATCCGGATGCTCACAGCATTGGTGCGGAAGCGGATCCGTCCGCCGCATGCGGTTTTGCTTCTGCTCCGCACGGCATCACTGACAGCCGCAGCATCTTCATCGGCCAGCCGCCAGAACCGTTTTTCCGCCGGATCGATCACGTCCAGACCGCAGATCTCAAAAGGGGCGTCTGTACAGGCATAGTATTTCATAACGCATTCTCCTGTTCTTTTATCATCAGTTGTATTATAACACAGGACTGCCGCTTTGTAAAGCGCTGTTTTCCTGCCGTTTCCGCTGTCCGGTGGGGGATATACCTGCTTTTGCCGTATACACATTCGTGAAATGACTGGCATCGTTGAAGGAAAGATGCGCTGCAATCTCCGAAATCCGCATATCGGTATTGCTGACCAGATACATGGCATAGCGGATTTTGGTATCGATGATGTATTGATGCAGGGTCATGCCGGTAGCCCCGCGGATCACGGTATTCAGATAATTGGGATGATACCCCAGTTCTCTGGCCACCACACGGCAGTCGATCTTCTCACGGAAGTGTTCCCCGATGTAGGCGATAGCCCTGTCCGCGGCTTCCCGGCTGCCGGAGCGTGCCTGAAAATCCTTCTGCCGCACCATCCGCAGCAGCAGTTCCGCTGTCATATGATTCAGCATTTCATCGGCATACCGGTACCGTGCCGTCCACTCCTGCAGAATCTGCCGCATTCTTCCCGCACCGCCGAAGGTATCATGCAGACAGAAAACACCGGACAGCATAGGAATATCGGAAAACTGAAACAGGGGACAAAGGGGCGGGGTCTCACCGCTTCCCTGCTGCAGTGACTCACGTTCCGGAGCGGGAATGGCTTCCGGCGGCGTTGCAGATGTGGTATAGTAAAAATATATATTTGTATTTTCCAGACCTTCAGGGGTTTCCGTGTAGTACCAGATCCCCGGCGGCATATAGCAGAAATCCCCTTTCTGCAGCATAATCGGTTTCTGATCCCCGCCGGTCAGCGGATCTGTCAGGTACAGTTTGCAGTACCCGTGCCAGATGTAGGTAATCCGGTAAAAACTGCTGACTTTTCGGGCTGATCTGGTTTCGTACCGGGTCATATTATTCCAGGTATACAGGTTGCGGCAATGTACTTGCACATCGCGGAACAGATTCTCCATTCTCCTCTCCTCCCGGGATTTTTGTGTCCTTCTGACAGCAGTATACCATATTTTCCTGTCTTTTGCAATAATCTTTGATTTTTACAGGTTTTACTTTGGAATATTCATGGACAACCACAGGAATACCTGCTATAATGACAATAGAATGTGATTCTATTCCCGCAGAAGAGGAGGATTTTATATGAATACTACCCATACATTTACACCTGCTGCCATTCCGGAAGTTTTTGATCTCTGTGTAGTCGGCGGCGGTCTTGCCGGGGTTATGTCTGCCGTATCTGCAGCCAGAGAAGGGCTGCGTGTGCTTCTTGTGGAAAAGTACGGTTTTCTCGGCGGGATGGCTACGGCCGGTCTTGTTCATCCTTTCATGGGATACAGAGAACACGGCTCGGGTGCTGTTGCCAATGCGGGGCTGTTTCTGGAAATGATCGGCCGGATCCACGAAATCGGCGGCACCAACTCCCCCACCTCCACCATGTACATGGAAGAATTCATGAAGCTGATTCTGGACCGGATGTGTCGGGAAGCCGGGGTCAGAGTACTGTTCCATGCCAAGATGACCGATGTGGATTATGCCGACGGCATCGTGAAGAGCATCACGGTAGGTACGGTCAGCGGCAATATCCGGATCCAGGCATCCTATTTCATTGATGGTACCGGCAACGGGGATCTGTGCGCTTTCGCCGGTCTTCCCTACAAACTGGGCCGGGATGAAGACGGTCTGTGTCAGCCCATGACCCTTTGCTTCCGTCTGGCCAATGTGGACTGGAGCCGGATCGACTGGAAAGAAATGCAGGCGCTGTACAAGCAGATGCGCATCGAAGGCAAGATCAAAAACCCCAGAGAAGACGTGCTGATTTTCCATATGCCTGTGGAAAACATCATGCATCTGAACACCACCCGGATCGTGGGCAAGAATCCTGTGGATATCTTTGATTACAGCGATTCCGAAGCGGTGGCGAGAGAACAGGTTTACGAAATGTACCGGTTCATGAAGGATAATATTCCCGGTATGGAAAACTGTGCCCTGACCATGTCCGCGCCGGAACTGGGCATCAGGGAAAGCCGCCGGATCTGCGGGGAATACGAAATTTCCACCGAAGACATTGTGGAAGCCAGAAAATTCGACGACCGCATCGCCCGCGGTACTTACGAAATCGACATCCACAACCCTGCCGGAACTGGTACCTACCACAGAGGCATTCCGGAAAACGATTTCTATACAATTCCCTACCGTGCCATCGTACCGAAAGGCACCTCCAATGTGCTGGTAGCCGGACGACCCATTTCTTCCACCCACGAAGCCCATTCTTCCTTCCGCATCATGCCCATCACCTCCTGTATCGGAGAAGCTGCCGGAGCCGCTGTGGCGCTGGCTGTAAAAAACGACTGTAAAACCATGGATGTCCCCATGCAGCCGCTGCAGGATCTGCTGACAGATCACGGTGCACTGGTGTAATCCGCATCACAAGGAGAATTTGTATTATGAAAAAGATTTTTGTATGTCTTCTGGCAGCGCTGCTGCTGACTTCCTGCGGTTCTTCCCCCGCAGACGATACCTCCGCTCCTGCTAATGATCCTGCAGCCGATACCACACCTGCCGAAACCGAAACCACAGTGGATGACTTCTTCAAGGTTGCGGCGGAAGACAACGGCGGCAAGACTTTCTCTCTGCTGACCACCGAAACCCAGCAGTACGAATACGACGCACTGGAACTGACCGGCGACGTGGTGAATGACGCTGTTTACGAACGGAATCTGGCAGTGGAAGAACTGCTGGGGATCGACTTCAACTTTATTTACAAACCCGGCGACTGGAACAACAAGGATTCCTACTGCCAGCTGATCACCAACAGCATCATGGCAGCGGACGGTGCCTATGACATCGTATCCGGGATGATCTCCTGTGTACAGCCCATTGCTACCACACAGATGTTCATGAGCGTATATGATCTGCCGGACATCAACATGGACAATCCCTGGTGGGTATCCGAAATGCAGGATGGTCTGACCATCAACGGCAAGCTGATCGGCTTCATCGGCGATATGTCCCTCTCCATGTACAAGGGGCTGTCCGTTATCTTTGCCAACCTGAATCATATCACCGACAGAAATCTGGAAAATCCCTATGATATGGTGCTGAACAACGAATGGACTCTGGACAAGATGATCGAACAGACTTCCGGCATCGGTCAGGACACCAACGGCGACGGCACCTGGACGCTGGGCGAAGACCTGTACGGTATGCTGATTTACGAAGTTCCCTACCGTTCCATGCAGGCTTCTCTGGACATTCAGACCATCGGCCTGAATGAAGAAGGTATCCCCACGGTCAATCCCCTGACCGACAAGCTGGCCTCTGCCGTTGACAGACTGACCGCCTATCTGAAGGAAGAAGGCGTGCTCTGTCAGGACTTCGGCACGGAAGGCGTTATCGAAATCAACGGCTTCTTCGCCTCCGATAAAATGGTATATTACATGGGCAAGCTGGAAGCGCTGGACTACCTGCGGGATATGGAAAGCGATTATGCCGTAATCCCTTACCCCAAGTATGATGCCAATCAGGACAAGTATCTGACCCTGATCGCCACCGCCACCCAGATGACTTACATCCCCACCACCACCAACGATGCAGGTCTGACCGGTAAGGTATGCGAATCCCTGAGTTTTTACAGTTACAAGAATGTTGTTCCCGCCTACTATGATGTTGCTCTGAAGAACAAGTACAGCCGGGACGAAAACACCCAGAAGATGCTGGACATCATCCGCGCCGGTGCGGTTATGCCCTTTGAATATGCTTACTCCACCATGATCGGCGGCAACACCTGGCCCAACCAGATCCTGTCTTACTCCACCTGGAAAGGTGACGGACAGGTTGCCTCCATGCTGGCTGCCACCCAGTCTGCCTGGGAAGCTGCTATTGAAAAGACTATGGAAGCCTATCAGGACTGATTCCCGTACGCAAAAAAGACCTCTCAGAAACAAACTGGGAGGTCTTTTGTATATTGACGGAGGCAGAGTTTATTACAGGCTGAGCAGGAAATTGTACAGTCTCTCTGCAATTTTCTGATGTCCTGCATCGTTGGGGTGCAGACCATCGGGGCAATAGGTTTCCTGAATGATCGGCACTCTGGGCTGGATACCGCTGGTGGCGAACAGATCCAGCACGGGAATGGCATACCATGCCGCCACAGTCTTGATGATTTCCACGTATTCCGCCAGGGTCGCCACCGGGGCAGGTTTGTTGTCGCCGCAGGGATTATCCTCATTCAGACGGTGCAGAGGTGTCATGAATACGATGGTATTGTCATGAAACCGTTCCACCAGGCTGCGCATCAGAGTATGGCAGGCACCCCAGAAGGTGTCGGGGGTTCTGTCGTCCGGCGTACCGATGGGAGCGTCTCCGTGCCCGAAATCGTTCGTGCCGCCGAACACCACCACGATATCCGCATCAATGTCCAGATCCTTCACACGGGAGCAGAAATCCAGATCGAAGGTAGGTTCATTGGTCGCACTCCTCTGTCTGGCAAAACGGGTGCCGCTGATACCGTAGTTTTTCACTTCGCACAGTTCTGCCATATTTGCCAGCAGATTCAGATAGATATGATCATCATCGCTCACACCCACACCCTGGGTAATGCTGTCACCCAGGAATACAGCTTTTTTATCTGTCAGTTCCATAATTTTTATCCTTTTCCGGTCAGAAATATATTCCATCATTATTGTAGCACATGGTTTATCGTTTGTCAAGGCGCAGGTAACTCCCTTACGGAAAAACAGTATCCATATTTTACAGAAAGAATGACTTTTTGCTTCTATTTTCATCTGATTTTTTCACGCTATGGTGTTGACATATTCACATGAAATGTGTTAAAATATAGCAGATGAATGTGATTTTGACGGCAATGTGCTCTCCGGTGTTTTTTGCATGCGTTCATTATTACGGCAGGCAACTACTATGCTGTCACAGATCGGAAGGACGGAACAACGTGTATAATGAAAGACGCGAGCAGATCCGCAATCTGCTGTTGACCAAGCCATTCATTTCCATCAAAGAGCTGGAAGAAATGTTTCCGGACGTCTCCGGTATGACCCTGCGGCGGGATATTGAGTATTTCGAAAGAGAACACGAAGCCATCAAGGTGCGCGGCGGTGCCCGGTCCATGAAGTTCATCACTTCCCAGACCGATGATTCCATCACCACCCGTATGAATGAAAATGTACATTCCAAAGATTCCATCGCTTCCCGTGCGGCAGCGTATCTGGAAACCGGACGCTCCATTTTCATCGACTCCGGTTCCACCCTGCAGCGGATCGTTCCCTATGTACCCAACGAGCGCTTTACCTTCACGACCACCGACCCGGCTTCCGCACTGGAGCTGTGCAAGATCGGGCTTCCCATTGTCAATATTGTGGGCGGCAAGCTGGACAGAGACAACCAGACCATCACAGGGCTGCAGGCCACCCGCTTCCTGGCGGACATCAATATTGACATTGCCCTGCTCTCCCCCTCCGGTCTGTCTGCCAGAAGCGGCTTCACCGTGGGCAACTACAGCGAATGCGAGCTGAAGCGGATCGTTGTGGACAAAGCCAGACTGGTAGTGATCCTGATGGATGCCTCCAAGATCGACAAATCTCTCCCCTATACATTCTGTAATTTCAACAGAGTGGATATTTTGATCACCGACGGCCCTCTGCCGGAAGAACTGGACAGAATGGCCCGGGAAAATCACGTACAGATCATCGATGTTTCCGCCGAATAACGGAACACGGTGTGATCTATAAAAGTTTTCAAGTAAATCACCATACAAGAAAGGAAGATACATATGGCTAATGTTGTCATCATGCCCCGTCAGGGACAAAGCGTGGAAAGCTGCATCATTACCACATGGCAGAAAAAGGAAGGCGACAAGGTTGCCGTAGGTGACATTCTGTTCTCTTACGAAACCGACAAGTCCGCTTTCGATGAACCCTCCCAGTTTGAAGGGACTGTTCTGAAGCTGCTGTTTGCGGAAGGCGATGTAGTGCCCTGTCTGGAAGGAGTCTGCATCATCGGTGAGGAGGGCGAAGACATTTCCGCTCTGGCCGGTGCTGCCGCTGCTGAAGAAGCTGCTCCTGCCGCTGCTGAAGAAGTAAAGGCAGAAGAAGCCGCTCCCGTGGCAGAAGCTGTTGTTACGGCTCCCGCTGCTGAAGGCAATCGTGTGTTCATTTCTCCCAGAGCAAAGATCCTGGCTCTGAAGACCGGCTGTGACCTGTCCAAGGTTGCTCCTACCGGCCCTCACGGCAGAATCATTGAAAGAGACATCAACAAGGCTCTGGATGCCGGTTTCACCACCACCACCGACAAGATCGAAGCATTCCTGGCCGGTACTTTTGTTGCCGAAGAAGAAACGGCTGCTGTTGTGGAAGCTCCCGTGGCTGCCGCTCCTGTTGCCGCTGCTGCCGACGATCTGCGCGCTTACGTGGAAGAACCTTTCTCCAATGTGCGTAAGGTTATCGCCAAGTCCATGCACGCTTCCCTGTCCGAAATGGCACAGCTCACCCTCAACTCTTCCTTCGATGCTACGGCGCTGCTGGCTTACAGAGACAAGCTGAAGGCCGGTGCGGAAGCTGTTGGCCTGGGCAAGATCACCATTAACGACATGGTGCTGTATGCTGTATCCCGCGTTCTTCCCAATTATCCCGAAATCAACGCCAATGTGGTGGACAACACCTTCCGTAAGTTCAAGCACGCCAACATCGGCATGGCTGTTGACACCGACCGCGGTCTGCTGGTTCCCGTTATCTTCGGTTCCGAAAAGCTGACCCTGTCCGAACTGGCTGCCAAGACCAAGGAAGCTGCCGGCAAGGCAAGAGAAGGCAAACTGTCTCCCGATGAAATGAGCGGCGGTTCCTTCACCGTTTCCAACCTGGGTTCCATGGGTGTGGAAAGCTTCACTCCCGTTATCAATCCTCCGCAGACCGCTATTCTGGGCGTTTGCTGCACCACTTACCGTGTAAAGGCTGATGGTTCCACCTATCCCGCAATGGGTCTGTCCCTGACCTTCGACCACAGAGCGGTTGACGGCGCGCCTGCTGCCAAGTTCCTGAAAGAACTGTGCACTGCCCTGGAAAACTTCGATCTGCTGCTGGCTAAGTAAGATCAGTTATAACGTCTGTTAGTGAGGTACAAATACAATGTATGATCTGATTATTCTGGGCGGCGGTCCTGCCGGGTACAATGCAGCGGAAAGAGCGGCACACCACGGTATGAAGACCCTCGTCTGCGAAGAACGGGCTCTGGGCGGCGTGTGCCTGAACGAAGGCTGCATCCCCACCAAGACCCTGCTCTACTCTGCCAAGATTTATGATTACGCCAACCATGGCGACAAGTACGGCGTTACCGTTGAAGGCGCCAAGATCGATCACGCCAAGGTTGTTGACCGTAAGGACAAGGTTGTAAAGACTCTGGTTTCCGGTGTTGCCGCCAAGATGAAGGGCGCCGGCGTTACCGTAGTGGACGGCACTGCCAAGATCACCGGTAAGACCGCCAACGGCTTTACTGTGGAATGCAAGGGCGAAACCTATGAAGCTGCCAAGCTGCTGATCTGCACCGGTTCCGAAGCGGTTATTCCTCCGATCCCCGGTCTGCGTGAGTCCTATGAAGCCGGTCTGGCTGTGACCAACCGTGAGATCCTGGACATCCGCGTACTGCCCAAGAGAGTTGTTGTGGTAGGCGGCGGCGTTATCGGTCTGGAAATGGCATCTTACTTCAATTCCGTCGGCAGCGAAGTGACTGTTGTGGAAATGCTGAATAAGATCGCCGGTCCCACCGAAGGAGAAATTTCCTCCATTCTGGAAAAGAACTATGCCAAGAAGGGCGTGAAGTTCGTTCTGGGCGCCAAGGTTGCTGCTGTAAACGGCAAGCCCGGCGAAGGTGTTGTGGAATACGAAAAGGACGGCAAGATCGAAAAGATCGAATGCGATCTGGTTCTGGTTTCCACCGGCCGTCGTGCCCGCACCAAGGGTATCGGTCTGGAAGAAATCGGCGTACAGCTGAACCGCGGCGCCGTTGTGACCGATGACCAGTGCAAGACTTCTGTTCCCGGTATCTGGGCGGCAGGCGATGTGAACGGCAAGGTTATGCTGGCGCACACTGCCTACAGAGAAGGCGAAGTAGCTGTTTCCGATATGATGGGTATCCGGGACAGAGTGGATTATCGTTCCATTCCTTCCGTTATCTACACCAATCCGGAAGTTGGTTCCGTTGGTGAAACTCTGGAATCTGCCAAGGCTGCCGGTTTCGATGCAGCAGAAGTTACCCTGTCTCTCCGTTACAGCGGCCGTTACATCGCTGAAAACGAAGGCGGCGACGGTATCGTAAAGGTTGTTTACGGCAAGGAACACAACCAGATCCTGGGCGTTCACATGATCGGCAACTATGCTTCCGAAATCATCTTCGGCGCTGCTGCCATGGTAGCCAAGGAACAGAGAGTGGCGGATGTACAGAAGATCGTATTCCCCCATCCCACCGTCTGCGAAGTTATCCGCGAAGCTATGTTCACCATCTGAACAGCCATTCCGGCCAACCAAGTTATTTCTTAAATTACATAAAAGGAGATCACCATTATGCCTAAGAGTCAATATGTGGATCCCGGCAAAGTTTTCCAGCCCGGGTACATCGATTTTGAAAGCATTCCGCTGTGCCGTTACAGCAAGACCCTGGAAGAAGAAAAGCAGATCTATTCCAAGGCTGATTTCATGCGTATCTACCACGATATGCGTACCATTCGTGAGTTTGAAACCATGCTCAACGAAATCAAGGTAAAGAGCGAATACAACGGCGTGGCTTACAACAACCCCGGCCCGGCTCACCTGTCCATCGGTCAGGAAGCATCCGCTGTTGGTCAGGCATACTGCCTGGACATCAACGACTTCACCTTCGGTTCCCACAGATCTCACGGTGAAATCCTGGCAAAGGGTCTGTCCTCCATCAACAAGCTGGAAGATGCTGAAGTTTACGACATCATGAAGGAATTCCTGGACGGTACCATCCTGAATGTTGTTGAAAAGCATAACAACACCGGCAACATCAAGGATCTGGCCAAGGACTTCCTGCTGTACGGCGCACTGGCTGAAATCTTTGCTCGTACCACCGGTTTCAACAAGGGTCTGGGCGGCTCCATGCACGCTTTCTTCATTCCCTTCGGTATTCTGCCCAATAACGCTATCGTAGGCGGTGCTGCTCCCATCGCACTGGGTGCTGCTCTGTACAAGAGATCCTGCCACAAGAAGGGTATCGTAGTTGCCAACTCCGGTGACGGTGCTACCGGCCGTGGTCCTGTTCTGGAATCCCTGAACTTTGCTTCCATGGACCAGATCACCAAGCTGTGGGGTATGGACGGTCAGTATTCCGACGAAGGTATGCCGATCCTGTTCAACGTATTCAACAACTTCTACGGTATGGGCGGTCAGACCATGGGCGAAACCATGGGCTACACCAATCCTGCCCGTCTGGCAGCCGGTTTCAACCCCTCTCAGCTCCATGCTGAAAAGGTAAACGGTTACGACCCGCTGGCAGTTATCGACGCTACCACCCGCAAGAAGGAACTGCTGGTGAACGGCCAGGGTCCCGCTATGCTGGAAGTTGCTACCTACCGTATTTCCGGTCACTCTCCTTCCGACGCTTCCACCTACAGAACCCAGGAAGAAATCGATGCATGGAAGGCAGTTTGCCCCATCGCTGCATACCGCAACAAGATGATCGAAGGCGGCGTTGCTTCTGCTGAAGAATTCGACGCTATCGATGAAGAAATCATCAACCGTACCACCAAGATCATCAAGCTGGCTATCGATGACGAAATCTCCCCCAGAATGGATCTGGAAAAGAACCCCGATATGATCTCCGGTATCATGTACTCCAACCTGAACGTGAAGTCCATGGATCCCGAAAGAGAACCGGAAGTTCTGATGCCCAAGGAAGAAAACTCCAGAGTTAAGAAGATCGCTACCAAGTCCCGTTTCGCATTCGACGAAAACGGCAAGGCAGTTCCCAAGATGAAGCTGTTCAACATCCGTGACGGTCTGTTCGAAGCTATCATCGACAAGTTCTACGAAGACCCCACCACCATCGCTTACGGTGAAGACAACCGTGACTGGGGCGGCGCATTCGCAGTATACCAGGGTCTGACCGAAGCTCTGCCTTACCACAGATTCTTCAACTCCCCCATCTCCGAATCCGCTATCGTTGGCTCCGCTGTAGGCTACGCTATCGCAGGCGGCCGTGCCATCGTGGAACTGATGTATGCTGACTTTATCGGCTGCGCCGGTGACGAAATCTTCAACCAGCTGGCTAAGTGGCAGTCCATGTCCGCCGGTATCCTGAAGATGCCTGTTGTGGTTCGTGTTTCCGTTGGTTCCAAGTACGGCGCACAGCACTCTCAGGACTGGACCGCACTGTGCTCTCACATCCCCGGCCTGAAGGTATGCTTCCCCGCTACTCCTTACGATGCCAAGGGTCTGATGAATGCAGCCCTGAACGGCACTGACCCCGTTATCTTCTTCGAATCCCAGAGAATTTACGACAAGGGTGAAGAATTCCATGAAGGCGGCGTTCCCACCGAATACTACGAAGTTCCCTTCGGCGAACCCGACGTTAAGCGTGTTGGTAAGGACGTTACCATCCTGACCATCGGTGCTGTTCTGTACCGTGCTCTGGATGCTGCCAAGATTCTGGAAGAAAAGTACGGCATCTCCGCAGAAGTTATCGACGCCCGCTCCATGGTTCCCTTCAACTATGAAAAGGTTATCGAATCCGTTAAGAAGACCGGCAAGATCGTAATCGTTGGTGACGCTGTTGACAGAGGCTCCATGATGCGTGATATGGCTTCCAACATCACCGAAATGTGCTTCGATTACCTGGATGCTCCTCCGGCCGTATTCGGTTCCAGAAACTGGATCACTCCTGCCTTCGAACTGGAAAAGTACTTCTTCCCGCAGGCTGACGGTATCATCGACGTTATCAGCGAAAAGCTGATGCCCATCCCGGGTCACGTTACCACCTACAACGAAACCGAGCTGGAACACATCGAAAGAA